>NZ_JBDOPO010000128.1:0-8918 GCF_039830215.1 Rubritalea sp.
AATTTTGGCTGCGGCTGGTCCTTGGTAGAGGACTCTGCCATCGTGATCTTTCTGGGCTGGCCGACTTTAGTTTCCCAAACGACAAAACGGCTAGAATCCAAGGCATACTGGACTAAGTTGCACTGTACTTAATGCCGAAAACAATATCCATAAAGAACTTACCACCATATACATACAACTTAATAATGGCACCATACTGGCGTAACTCGCCCCTCCACTTGCCGTCAGGAGAATGCTCGGATGGATCGTTATGCTTCTTTGGCGCCTTATCCTTAGGAGTTGAGGTTAACTCTCGACGATTCCAAGGCTTCTAGCAATTTTTCACTTTAACCTCAGTGCCGTAAGACTAGAGCAGAACTAGATCGACAGATAGCTTTCCAGGACCTTTGCCCATAGCCTCCCCGATGACAGTATGGCAAAACACTAGTTTCGCTTCTACTGAGGTAGAGAAATCACACAACCACGATCAAGTGACGCCGGACTAGATACTGTAGAACATTCTGAATGAGTCGCTCTCCCAGTTTGCTTAACCTTCATTTTGTTGCTGCAGAGAGCCTTTGGACATAGGCCTGCCGTAGTTACCTCTCTCCCAAAGTTATCTGAATGTATGCTACACCCGCCAAAGCAACTAAGCCGAGAAGCCCGTGCATTATAGAATTGTATAGCCTAAACTGGCACCCTCTTAAAACCCCTATCAAATCCTCATCCAGTACCGGGGCATCAGCCGTTCTTCAAGTATACACCTAACTAACAAAGTCACGAATTTACTGGAATCCATCGGCCTTCAGCAGCATAAACACCTATGCCTGCCACACGTAAAACTTACTAGCAGGGAGACCTTGAGATGTTTGATGTAGCCCTTATCGTCCTGTTTGCCCTTATGGGTGATGTCGTATTCAAGAAGCTTGGGCTACCCGGAATCCTCGGAATGATTGCCACTGGTCTGATTTTAGGCCCCAGCGGATTTGATATCATCCGTGACGGCACCCTCGATGGCCTCAAGGAATTTAAAACCGTTGCTCTGATCATCATCCTCAGTCGAGCTGGCTTAGGCATAAGCAAGTCAACACTCAACAGGATTGGTGGACCAGCCATCAAAATGGGAATCATCCCCTGTATTATAGAAGGTGGAACCATTACTTTACTGGCGTGGAAGTTCTTTGGCTTTCAGTTCTACGAAGCGGGTATGTTGGGCTTCATCATCGCAGCGGTTTCTCCAGCAGTCGTGGTCCCCGCAATGTTAGAATTAAAAAGTGGCGGCTTTGGCAAGAAGAAGGAAGTCCCCACACTGGTACTGGCAGGAGCATCGCTGGACGACGTGATAGCTATCACGCTCTTTGGAGTATTCGCGGGGCTAGGTTCTGGCCAGCAGGCCAACTGGCTCATCGTGCTCGTTGGCGTTCCATCCGGAATTATTCTAGGCGCAATAGGAGGAGCTCTACTTGGATACATATTCGTCTGGTTCTTCAAAAATTTCCACATGCGTGACACGCTAAAAGTCATTATTTTTACTACTATAGCGACCATGTTCTATGCTTTCTCTGAGCTACCGGCGGTGAAGAGCACCCTGCCTATCGCAGCATTACTTGGAATAATGGCCATAGGTTTTGTCATCCTTGAGCACCACAATCAGCTGGCTGGCAGAATGGCTGCAAAATTTGGCAAAATCTGGGTATTCGCAGAAATCCTCTTGTTCGTCTATATCGGCAGCGAAGTGCGCATCGACGAAATCGCCTTTTCTTCGGTTAGTTCAGGTCTCGCTATTATTGTTATGGGACTTCTCGCACGAAGCACTGGTGTGTTCGTTTCTCTCATCGGTTCCTCACTGAACTTCAAAGAAAAGATATTCTGCGTGATGGCGTACTGGCCAAAAGCCACGGTCCAAGCTGCCATTGGCACAGTTCCTCTAACTATGGTGTTTTCAGGGAAAATAGCTGACACATCAGAACAGACAGGGCAACTCATCCTAGCTATCGCAGTTTTGAGTATTCTGCTCACTGCTCCATTGGGCGCTATTTGCATCAAGCTCTTTGGCAAAAAGCTCTTGGTCTGCGACTGATTTTATCCAATGAAGTCCACCACAGCACCGACAAAATAATTAGCTCAGGACATGACGTGAAAATCGGCTTTTCAAATCCTTTTCCGCGATTACTCTCCGAGCATGCTAGCAAACGCAAAAGCTGTATTTTTCGACTTTGACGGCGTCATTTTAGACACCGAATGGCCAATCTACCAAACATGGCTCAAACTCTTCCAATCTGAAGGGCAAGATTTACCAATCGAAACCTACGTCCAATGCATTGGCTCAGATTTTGATACTTGGTCACCTGAAAAGCACCTCGAAGAACTCACTGGCAAGAATTATGACTGGGAAACCATCAATCCCGACCGTCAGATAGAAATTCACGCAGCTCTTCAGAATCCGATCGCCCTCCCTGGCGTGCGCGACTTGTTTGAACACCTTTTTACAGAAGGTACACCCATTGTTGTAGTCTCCTCTTCCTCTCATGACTGGGTAGACACTTGGCTAGAAAAACTCAAGCTCATGCCAATGGTCGATCTAACTATTTGCAAAGGTGACGCTCCACGCATCAAGCCAGCCCCCGATCTTTACCTTGAAGCTGTCCGTCAGATCAAACTTCCAGCTGACCAATGCTTGGTAATCGAAGATTCGCTAAATGGCACAAAAGCTGCCATAGAAGCTGGTTGCCAGACCTGCGCTGTTCCATCACGCCTCACCAACTGTCTTGACTTTTCGATAGCTGATAGAGTGCTTGGCTCACTGAAAGAGCTCCTCCCCCCTGCGCGTCTAGTTTCAGAGTAAACCACTCAGCAATATCCAGCCCCGAGTATTCAGCAACTTTTCCTATGTTCCTTTTAAACAAGGCATTTGAGCTTCGCAACAAAGCCAACCAAAACATCGATGAAAAAACATTCCTCGAGCACCTGGAGGACCTGCGAACCACTATCACACGCATCGTAGTCACCTTACTGATTGCGACTATTGCATGCTACTCCTTGAAGGACGTATTGATGGACCTGCTGCGCAAGCCGCTGGAAGTTGTATGGGAACAATCCCAACAAGAGCGCCTACCTGACACTATTAGCCCAGACCAATGGGAACAAGCCAAGAGCGCCTCTTATAACTCCTCTGGATTGAATCCTAAAGAGAAAACTATCTTCTATGCCCAGTTCCAAGACAAAGACCTCTCTTTCTATGCCGAGTGCGCTGGTTATTACCGCGCCGCTCAGTCGTTCGCAACCCTAGAGGAAAAACAGCAATTCATCGACACTATACCAAATATTGACCCGAAACTCAGCACCACGGTCCATGAACTACTGATTAGAGAACCTAGCTCGAAGATTGGAGCCAAAAATAAGGTAATCAAAATGCAGTCGATGCACCCGACGGAGACTTTCATGCTCTCACTCAAGTTGGCCTTCTTCGCCGGAATGATCGTTTCCTTTCCCTTCATCCTAGTCTTTATCCTACAGTTTGTCCTGCCTGGCTTGAAATCCACCGAACGAAAAGCTCTGTGGCCGGCACTCATCGTAGGTTTTGGACTCTTCCTTACAGGTGTCTTTTTCTGCTACTTCTTGGTGCTACCTAAGGCCTTAGAATTCTTCTATGTGTATTCTGGAAGCATGGGAGTTGAAAACGAATGGCGCATCGGTTGGTACATAACCTTTGCTACCCAATTCACCCTCATCTTCGGTCTCGCATTTGAACTCCCAGTAGTGGTCATGACCTTGGTAAAACTCGGACTACTCGACTACGATCTGATGAGCCGCACACGCTCCTACGCAGTTATCTCCATCTTTGTGATAGCCGCTATCATCACACCGACTGGCGACATGCTCACTCTCAGCATGCTGGCAGTCCCCATGTCCTTACTCTATGAAGTCTGCATTTGGTTCGCCTTCTTTATCCGAAAGAAAGAGCTCGAAAAGGAAGCTGAAGAAATGGCACTCTACGAGCCTCGTCTAGTTCCTGCCCCCGGAACCGTCGCAGCACATGACGATGATGTTATTCAGGACTACGACCACGACTATTTCGAACAAAGCCCTGAGCTTCAACAAGAAGGTGAAGGTGAAGAACTAGATGACGAAGATGAGGGAACCCTCACCAGCGAAGGTGAGTCTTCCGAGGTTTTCAACGACCTCAGAGAAGTATATGACCCCTATGCTGATGAAGACTCCGAAGAACCAATTTCAGATGATCCTTCAGATAGTAACGACAACTCAGAGCAACCTAAAGACTCCTAAACCCACAGCTCCATTAGTATGAAATCAATGACCGGATTTGGCCGCGCATCGCAGGCTTCTAAAACACTCGTCGCCAACGTAGAGGCGAGCTCAGTCAACCGCAAGCAAGGTGAAGTGGTTGTCCAACTCCCGCGTAACTACGCCGAGCTCGACTCTGAAGTCCGTAAGCTTGTTCTCGGCAAAGTCTCTCGGGGCCGAGTCTCTGTAAGCATTTCACTGGAGCAAACGGACAATGCTCCGAGCCCTATCAGCGTCGACTCCAAACGCGCTAAGGCACTATCGGATGCTCTCAAATCACTCAGCCACGAAATTGGCCAACCTCTCGACATAAATGCGGCCGACATTCTTCGCGCACCAGACATTATCACGTTCGAGGACAAACAAGTATGCATTGATTCAGTCAGAGCAGTGATTATGCCCGCTCTAAAGACCGCTATTGACAGCCTAGTCGAGATGCGCAGCCGTGAGGGACACGACCTAAAACAAGACACACTTGAGCGCTTAGACAGCCTCGAAGTTGAGGCTAGTGCGATCGAAGAGCATTCCCCATCAGT
The DNA here is from genome assembly GCF_039830215.1 of Rubritalea sp. Lineage (NCBI taxonomy): Bacteria > Pseudomonadati > Verrucomicrobiota > Verrucomicrobiia > Verrucomicrobiales > Rubritaleaceae > Rubritalea > Rubritalea sp. The sequence continues at coordinate 4,821 of NZ_JBDOPO010000128.1, forward strand.
CATCACACGCTATCGAGAAAACCTCCTACGCCGCCTCAATGAAGCAGGCCTAGAGTTCGACCTCAGTGACGAACGCGTTCTCAAGGAAGTTGGCATCTATGCCGAGCGCTGTGACATCAGCGAGGAAATCACCCGATTGCGCTCCCACTTCGCGAAGTTCCGCGAATACTTAGACTCCTCACAACCAGTCGGCAGATCACTGGATTTCCTCTGCCAAGAGGTCAACCGAGAATTCAACACTATAGGATCCAAAGCCAATGATGCCACACTAGCTCAACACGTGGTCACTGCAAAAACGGAGCTCGAAAAAATCCGCGAGCAAATTCAAAACGTAGAGTAAGCACAGAATAAAATGGCTCGCTGCCAAGTTTCTGACAAAACGAAAAGCTTAGTCCAATTTACCAATTCCGATCATCAAGTTTTCCTTATAGAGCTTTTAGATTCCTTCTGAGTCGAGTGCGCCATCAATATTATAGAGTTCGTAGAGTGAAGCTTCAATCCTATCGCCATTTCTGGGGTTATTGTTGAGCGCCTCTTCCCCGTTTGTTGCTATAGCATAAAAATGCTCATCAAACTTTACAGGTTCAGAAAATGGGGGATGTCCCTCAGATCGTTAAAACTCAGCTGAGGTTGATTGCGTGATTTGTATCATTTAGTTGATGTTGGGCAACTACTTTCTTGCGCAGTATCCGCTGGAGTGGAGTCCTCTGAGCGTAGCGAGGTGGACGTAACGGAGGCGGATAATGCGGCCACCAATGCCCCTAGATCTTTAGCGTGACGAATCTTATTGAAACCTGATTCTGCCCATAGCATACCGCTTGCGCTCCAGCGACTTACCATGTCTTTTTTCAGACTCCAACGCTTCACATTACCGGTTGCTTCTCTCCAATTTCTGAAGGAATTCTCTATGCTGTTAGTGTTCAGAAATGTCACATTCAACGTTGATGGAACGTTAAGTAAATGTAGGCTTATTAGGTCTAACTTCCTCTCTTTTAGGGCTATCGATGCGGCTGCGTTCCTTTCGCTCAAGAAGTCTAGAATGTCTTCAAATGCTTCCTCTCCAGCCTTCTTCCCTTGGGCGTTGCGCAGCGCTGTGCAGTAGTTGTCGAAATCTGCGCGATCACGTGCTCTGAGCTTATCCCTGGTGTGCCTCTGCATGTGCACTAGGCACTCCTGCTGGATAGCATTTGGCCAGTGCTTATGGACTGCTTTCTTTATCGCTTTGCTGCCGTCTCGAACCACCAGTAACGGCTGATCTTCACGAGAATCTATTCCTCGATCCTTCAAGCGATCTAACAAACCTCCTACTGCCGTAGAATTCTCTGAACTGCCTTCCTCAAAGTCTAGCATCAGCTTATTTCCGTCACGGTCTATACCCATTGCTACAATAATCCAGACTTCATTGGCTAGACGTACTCCGTCGATCATCAAGGCCAGAAAACCTTGCTCTTTAAGTGATCGATTTCGCAGTAAGTCTAACTGCTCAAGACTCTTTTCTTGCCACATTCTGCTGGCCGCACTTTTGCTCAATCCATTAGGCTTTGCTCGGGCTGCTCCACGCTGGGAGAGACCTTGCTCCATGTAGCTTACAACTTCTGAAAAGAGGTTTCTCTGAGTTGAGGCTGCTTGGTAGACCTCTAGCTGTACCTCCCCTTCAGAATCACGCACTCGAGGCCGGCGGATAGCTTCCTTATCACCTTCTAGGTAGACGCTTCCCATCTCACTTCCACTGCGCGCGTAGTCGCTTTCTGAGGGCTTATACTTTCCTCCACACAATCCGTTGACTTCCTGCTCCATCGCATCAAATAACGCCATTCTGACGCTTTGACGGAGTGTTTGCTGGAGGAGATCGACGGCTTCAATTTCTGAGGCTTGTGCTAGGACACTTCTTAGACTAATTTCGTCCATGGTTGTTGGTTGTTTTAGTTTATTTCAAAGCCATGCTAACGCATGGTAAACAATCAGCCAACAGCCTGTTTTAACGACTCAGGGGACACTTCCGTCTTTTAACCATGCTGCATTTTGAGACTTGTGATGTAACCAAGAATAGATTTTCCAGTCATCATATGAACTTAATTTCTTCATTAGGAATGAATCAGCGTTGAATTCAGAAAACTTCGATCCATTGGTCGCAAAGACTCCCCCTAGAAAAGGTAACTTATAATTATGTCTTCCGAGTATCCACACAGAATCAGACCAGCCGTCTACTTTCGAGAATGAGACCATGTTTATTTAGGCTAACGTGGAGATGTGGCGACGGCTGTGCGCAGCACAGTCGTTGCCACTATCGTCTGGTTGGCTCTCGATTATCTTATGCTCTGGCTACTTGCCATACTTCCACTTTCCGTCGACCTTCGAGAAATCGACCGTATGGCCTGAGCGTCGACCATTCGAGACTAGGCGATACCTGAACGCTACCTTTGCTGTGTCGCCTTCAACTTTCTGTGCCCACTCAATAGGCTTCTTCCAGTCGATATCTTTTGCCCTTTCAATAAAGTTGGCTCTGGATTCTTCAGATTCTTTAATCACTCGATATACTGTCCCTGTGGAGAGCTCATACATTCTCTCTAAGTCGCCTTTTGCAGCTGCTTTCTGAAAAAACACAAAAGCTCCAGCCGGAGAGTCTGAGGCTGGTGGTTCTTCCAGTAGGTTCTTGTAGTCAATGGCGTGGAGCGATGCGCAAGACATCAGTGAGATTAGGAGGATTACGAATCGATTCATTCTATTCATTTTTTCGTTTATGTTTATTCGCTGAAACTTGGTTCTCTTCTCCAGACAAGGTAGTCCATGTCATTGGTTTCAGAGGATTTGATGATGACGTGCTCTTTTCTGTATCTACTAAATGTCAGGGTGACTGGTTTCCCTTTCACTTCGAAATGCACTTTGGTTTCGTCCTTTTCTTTGTGCTCAGAAGTGTAAGTTTCATCAAACTTTTCAGAGGTAATTCTATCTTCGTTGATGCTTAGATTATATCGCTCCTCCCTGCTTTTAAAACGCTCCAGCATCTTCTTTTTTTCTTCTTCGGGTAGCTGGCCGAGTCTGATGGCTTTGTCTACTGTTTCGTCTGCATCGAGTCGCCACGAACCGACGACATCCAATTTCTTTTCAGTGCAACCAGCGCAAAGTAAAAGCAGACCTATGAGTATGAGAGGAATTTCTTTTTTCATTTCTTTAGCCAACGTCCAGGATAACCTATAGCAGTAGTGAGCGCAGCGAATGGATGCTATTAGGTTGATCCGCTTGTTCTAGTGTTTCTTTTCGTTTAGTTCAATTAGGTTCAGTAATGGTTCTTTAGGGAATGTTGAAAAACGATAATAACTGCAACTGATAACAATTAATATGCAGATGAAAAATCCATAATAAGTAAGCTTACCAAACTTTACAGTTTCTAACTTATGTCTCTCAGATTTTACGTCCTTTATAATTGTTAAGAGTCTAATACCATTACTATTTCCATTATATGTTCTCTTAAATTTAAAGACTCTGTCTAAATATGAGAGGCTTACAAAAGTCAAAATGAAAAAGCTGATGATTATTATGTCGAGGGTTATTATCATTTTATTACTAGAACGTAAAGCACACCGACTGATGACCACTCAGTGTACTTAAGGATTTATGTGATGATGGAATTGTCATGGAAATAGGACTCTAAAGTTGGTCATCAGTTGGGTGCAGCGTCTTGTTATGTATTTTGATGCTTTCGAACGCGCAGAACAGAATACAACCGATACATTAAATAGCCCCAAAGAGCACTATTTAAGACAACAACAATCCATTCAATTGAGTTAGGGAGATTCTTGCTAGCCCATGGAGACCATAAATAAAACATCGGAGCTATCAATATATCGGTTAGCCAGTCAGCAGAGGTCTCTAAGATGCTCGGCTCCTCGTATGAATCTATATCCATGGAAAACGACAATGCAAATGAGATGCACAGCAACACTAAGTGGGCGATAGAAAAACTAACCCAGACAAGGAATCGTCTTATTTTAGACATAACGTAAAGCACACCGACTGATGACCACTCAGTGTACTTAAGGATTTATGTGATGATGGAATTGTCATGGAAATAGGACTCTAAAGTTGGTCATCAGTTGG
>NZ_JBDOPO010000222.1:0-2092 GCF_039830215.1 Rubritalea sp.
GGGAATTGGAGGGGAGGTCGATCACTTCGTTAGCCACCGCATTACTGTCTTCTAGCAGCGTAAATTAATTTGCCTGTGCGCCGGGCCACCGAGCCCAATGCTGGTGGCGTGCTCGGTGCAAAAATTAGGGGCTTTACCTAGGTATTCGTCACCAATATTGATGCCTGTCGATACAGGCCTCTTTGTAGCGCTGAGCCTCTTAAGTTCACGGGAACGGGGGGCTCATTGATTAATATGGACCAAAGGCAAACCATGAAACGTAAAATCAGACGACACCGCGAGGAATTTAAGAGTGAAGTTCTCCAATATTCTACCGAAAGCTCTACGACCCTTACGCAAATCTGCAAAGAGTTGAATATTAGCCCAGTACTCGATCCGTCGATAAAGCTGAACCAGTGCCAAATGTCATAAAAACATCTGAGCTTCGATGAGCTGTATACCATCATATCTATTCTGCGCCGCAAGCGCGACTCACGAAGCTCTATTGTTTCAGTTCTCTGGAGAAAATCCTCCACAATAAATAGAGAACTGAAGCTAAACTTCACTGAGATAGTTGGGAATCGAGAGAACTAGCCTCGAAACTATCTATCAATTCATTTATGCAGACTTGAAGTAGATAGAAACCCTTCAGGGAGGCAAACGAGGTCACATTGCCAATCAGGACTTGATCGCATCATGCTCAGCTACAGTAGACCTTCGTCTTAGATTGGGGCGTTGGAAGCACGACACTATTATTGGAAAGGACTTCTTGAAATATCCTAATAACCATGGCCGAAAGGTTCATTCGTCACGCTCTGATGGCCAGGGCTGACAGCAAAACCACCGCAGCCGATTCGATGGCATTGCTTACACGAATTCCACCAAACCGAGACAAAGTTAAAACACCAAACGGCATCTTCTACAACAAGTAACTAGACCTGCGTTACATTTAGTGTCTTCCTCTCAGTGTTTCAACACGACTCTAGCCACCATATAAGCCGAACTAGAGTGACGACAATTAGACTTACCGCTGGAATAAAAGCCGTGCACAACGACAAGAATCTAGGAGTTTACAGCTCATCAAGAATGGTTCTCGGAACTTAATGATCGAAACTTCAACTGTAGTGAAAACTACTGTAGCCAAAATCATATCTAAGCACGGAAAATTCTCTAGGAGAATTTGTTTTTGTGACAAAGCAACCTAGGGACAAGGTTAACCAAAGGGATAAATTTAAAGAGGACTATATGGTTTCATAGCAGAGTAGGATTACTCTTTATGATGCAGCTATGAAGGTAGTAAGTTTTTTGTTAGATTGCTTTTAAGTAACATGAGATTGGTAGTCATTTAATGTTGGGTCTTCTGTGTAGTGACTTCCACTCGAACTGAAGCGTGCGTTGACCTCTTTCTGGGCGAGGCGGTTCTCGAGTTCTTTGATTCTCGATTCGAGCTGTTGGAGCTTCTTGAGCGAAGCTGAATCGGATTTCCTTGGGCAGCCAAAAAGCCATTTGTTGTCAACTAAGTGGTCCTTAGTACCACTACTCTCGAAGGCTTTAAGTTTTCTCCAGGTAGCTTTTTTGATGTTGTAGTCATCGCTGCCGAGTTCGAAGAATGTCTCATTGCAACCACCCATGTAGAGGCCTTTGACATTGAAGCCTTCCTGGCTGATGAGGCCAGCCATGATCTGTGAATTTTTTGCCCCACCTGAAAATCCACCACAGACGATTGGCCATTGGTCTGCGGCGGGCCATTGTTTCTGCATTTCAGCGAGTGCTGTTTTTATATTGGCAAGGAAGACAGAATAGCTCCATGCCGCCTTTGGGTCGGGTGCTGAGTCGACGGATAGCAAGATCCAGTTGTTGGTATTACAGCTCTTCCAGTAAGTTCGAGCCCCTTTGATGTTGTTCTTGGAGTCGCCTGATGTCCATTGGATAAAAATCGTGGTGGGTTTGCTGGGGGCGAAGGACTGAGGTAGTCCAATCAGCGTGCTGGTTTTGGTCACACTATGGCCCTTAGCCATGTCTTTCATCCATTGGCCTGAGTAGTTTTTGGTCCAGCTTACTTTCCAGCCTTTCCAGCCTTTCCAGCCTTTCCAGCCTTTTCCGCCCTTGAGCG
>NZ_JBDOPO010000348.1:0-2041 GCF_039830215.1 Rubritalea sp.
ATGTGGCCTCTAGGACCAGATTGGGTAGTAGTCTTCACCGAGATCCTTTCACCGTATGATGAAACCACATCGTATCCTGCTTGATTAGTCTCAGGCGCCATCTGACCACTGGTCATGAGCGCCGCATAGAGCTCGCCAATACGGCCCACCAGATGCCGCTGCTCAGCCATTGCCCCCCCCATGATAGTTCGCGTTCTAGCCAGTTCATCGCTTCGCCGAGCGATTGGATGATTTGTATTTGTGTGAGTGCCATATAGTTTAGGTCTGACTTGGGTCCGAGAATGCGTGCTGATGTGGTGACATGTTGAGTGGGTAACCTTGTTGCTAAGGTGAGTAAACTACAGGGAGAGGGTGGGGCAGATAAAGGGGTAGCATTCAGAGACTCGACTCGTTGAATAAAGTAAAGTGAAATGAATACGTAAACTAATTCTTCGCAGATCTAGCAACACTGAGGGTGGCCATGTGAGATAGGCAGCTAGTGGGCTAGATGAGGTAGAGACCTTTGCTTCGTTCTTCGATTTTCCTCGTCGGGGGTAGAATTTATTGAACTCTGTTGGATCAAAGCAATGGTGGGTGACGTTACAGCGACCTCCGCCAGAGATTTTAACTTTCCCGAGTAGCTTAGAGGATTTCTCCAACATGAGGACGCTCTGAGCGCCGTTTTCAGCAGCAGTGATAGAGCCAAAAAATCCAGCAGCCCCGCCGCCAATAGTGATCAAATGATACATTTTTTAGGTGTTAAATTGGCTTATAGGAGGTACTTAGAGTTAATGACTTATCAGAGTATAAGCTTTCTCGATGATTTTGTGACCCATTGTATGAGGTGTTCGTGGATGGTTGGGGTGGGGAGGAATTCTTGCTCTAGGCGGCCTCGTTGAGTGTGGAGGAGATGGGTGTAAAGGGATTTTTCAGCTGAGTTAAGGAGGAGTGGAGGATCGGAAGATGCTGGTATGGGTTCGCTTACAGCTTTGTCTTTGCTGTGCAGAGAGAAGATCTCATGCGACATGAGGAGTGGGGAGATGGTTGGTAGGTAGGATCTGGCGTTGGAGAGCATGGTTAACCCCCAGGTATCGATATCACCCCAGTAGGCTATAGCGCGACTTTTTAGCCATGAATGCTCCAGCCATCGGAGGTTTAGCCCGCATCCTAGTATGGCTATGGTATCTGGCATTTCTGGAATCTGGAGTAGGCATTTTTCATTTTCAACGATGAGGATGTGTGAGACGTTTATCTTGTCCAGATTCAAGAGTTCTGATGTTCGGACGCGTTGTTGGGAGAAGGGGAGTAGCTTGTTGTTGAGGTCGGATACTAGTACCCAGTGGTCGTTGTCGTGCCATGCTCCGAGGAAGTTCTCTAGTCCTAGTTCTGAGACTTTTCCGTGGTAACGGATGTCGAGTAGCTGGATGATGAGCTGGCGGTGGCGTTCGATGAATTTTGTGTCAATGCCTGCGAGGGCAATGGCGCGTAGTGGTGCTCCGTTTGCGATATTGGGGGATAAGAGTGAGGCTAAGTGGGATGCCTTGATAATGTCATCAGCTAGTTTGCCTAACCATGAAGATCTTTTTTTGACGAAGTGCGGATGAAATGCTGAGGGTGAGCTATGAAGAATGGTTTCTAAGGTTGCATGTTCGTTCTGAACTATGGTCGAATTACTGGCGAGAACCCAGTCAGCGGTGGATGAAATTTCCCAATGGGTGGGGAGATCTATGGCCTGACCGAGTGTGCGGTAGGTTGTGGGTTTTGTGACAATTTTACCAATGGTAACATTTCTCCAGAGGTCGAGGTGACGGCGGAGCGCGGCGATGTCATCACGGACAAGTGATGGGCTGGGTTTGCCTATAGGCAGCCGAATGGGTAGGTTTTCTCCGTGTAGGATGCGGGACTCACGCAGGGAAGAGTTTTGCCATTGCTTGGCGAGTTTTTTAGAGAGCTCTGCGGGAGTTTTCATTTTGGTTACTGTGGTTTAGCTGGTGATGATTTTTGTTGCGCTTGATCGATTTCTTTCCAGGACATGGAGGTTAGGTTGCGCTTGTGTACGAGG
>NZ_JBDOPO010000050.1:0-8650 GCF_039830215.1 Rubritalea sp.
CTCCAGCCCCTCCACTACAGCTCTCCAACTACGGAGTAAACCAACAAACAACCCTCCCTCGTAGGCCAGCTAGCAGATCATCAACAAAACTAAGAATTTACTCGCAACGCAACCGAGACCACTTCAGTCTTTGATATTACAGACACAGTTCTATGTGTGTTCACAGGTCGACCTGATTGCATGTCAATCAGATGAGAATACTTTTTACCTGCTATGGTGTACTAGCGGTATTTACCACCGCTAGTAGCGATCGCTCTGTTTTTTAATGTCAATTTGCTAACCTCATTTCCCTCGGTGTCCTTCACAGACACCATGGTGCCATTCTGATCGTCACCCACCCTCACATCACCACCGATATTGACGACAGCGCCTTTTACTCCTCTGAACTTTCCCATGCCGGTGATCAGATCATCGATGATGGCTCCCTTCGCTAAAGAATCCAGATCTATGTTTGCGCCTGAGGGCACAGCAACCTTCATGTTTTTTTCATCGATCATCACAGCCTTAGCTATTGACTCTGCGCGTTTAACCACGGCTTTTATCTCTTCGTAAGAGGGAAGATGTTTAGTTGATTCCGCTTTTTTCCAGAGTGATACAACCTGCCCCCCACAATAATTATACCGGCCCTCACTTTTTTTGTAACCGGCTTTACCCAGCTTGAGAACCGATAATAACTCCCGGCTAACAGGAAGGTATTGCCCCCGGCTTTTTTTTACCAAGAGTGAAAGCTCACTGTCCGGAAGACGATAGTCGTATATTTTGCGCAGACGTTCAACTTCCTTTAATACCTTAGCATAAGTGTCTGTTGCCAAAGTATCGGATGAGCATTCAAATTTCACACTCATGCTAGTGCCTATTATTTCTTCATTCTCAAAAGAATGAGATTCACCCCAGACCAATGAAGTTGAAGTGAGGATCACCATACAAACGACTAGCGATTTGCTGAGTCCACCTCTCTTCCAATTATAGACACTTTCAAATAATTTTTTCACTATAGCATATTCTAGTTTAGTGATTAAACCAGAAGCTTGCTACAAGCTCTGGCCTTTTACCAACTCTTACGATTGCGTTAGCGACTTGAATTCGCGAGATTATTTCTTCTTCTTTCGCTTCTTCTTTTTAGGATCAGGCTTTGGTAAAGCCTTCCATTTCTTCTCTACTTCATCCAGTTGTTCATCAGTCAAACCCAAGGTTTTTCCAAGCCCACGCCCCATCATGATATTGCCAAGGGCATTCATATGTACTCCATCGTTAGTGAGTTGTTTGCCCTTTGCTTCTGATTCAGGAAACTTCATAAGAGCTTCCTGCATCTCTTTATTTAGATCCGCCAAAAGACATTTCTTTTCTTTAGCCAAGCTTCTTAAAAATTCGTTGTAAGGTTTGAGCTTTTGATTGAGGTCATTGCTTTGATCTTCTTTAATCATAGTGGCGGTCAAAAGAACGACGCTGGCCCCTGCCTTTTCGGCCTTTTCGACAATAGAAGTGATGTTCTTTTTGTAATCTTCCAAACTGACACCACGCCCCCTTTCACCATGCCACACATCATTAACCCCACAACTCAAGGTCATGACATTTGGCTTATGAATCAACACATCTTTATCTAGCCTGGCCAGCATTTGATTAGATTTATGCCCACTAATACCAGCAAATACTGGCTCCACCTCTATACCCTGTTGCTTCAAAGCAAACAAAACAAATTGGCAATAGCCGCCACTTCTAGCACCCGCCATTGTGATTGAATCACCCAAAAACGCTATTTTTTGACCTGATTTGATAGCAATCTCTGCTTTACCCGCCATCAAAGGCAGTGTTGCGATAAGTAAGGTGCAGACAAATATTATGGGTTTGATAAAACGAATTTGATTCACAGTTAGGCTCCTTTATAAGTTTGAAACTGATAGGGATCTTGATTCCTAACAGGGCGCAGATTGCTAACATAGCACTGAAAGATGTCAAAGTTTTAGCTCTTCAGCTCCAACTCGGCTGCTGCTACAGAAAGCAAATTGCCTACACCTTCACTCCAAACGCTAAAAAACTATCAGACGCCAAACAATAAACCTGAAACGCATCGTTGCATCATAAAACCCGGCATACCGCTGGCTCTTTGTCTAAAAAATTCAAGACGCACGGAGCCTGTCACACTGTGTGCCGAATCAGAATGGTTTATATCTTTATCTGACGTCCTCTACTTCTTGGTGCGGGTCGTGATTCCTTGCAACGCATTGACGTGGTATTGAACTGATTCCGATAGGGCCTCGGTGTGGTAGCCACCTTCCAGAGCCGAAACAACACGCCCTGCGCAATACTTGTGAGCAATATCAATAAGCAACTGGGTCAACTCGCCGTAATCTTCTGAACGCAATCTAAGACCGCCGAGTAAATCTTTCTCATGAGCATCGAAGCCAGCAGAGATCAAGACAAACTGAGGGCAAAACTTCTCCATGGCCGGGGCAAGCTGTTCATTAAAAGCCTGAACGAAGGCATCGCGTCCGGCACCTTGAGGAACTGGCACATTGATAGTATTACCCTTGGCCTCCCGCTCACCAATCTCAGTCACCATACCCGTGCCGGGATATATACCCTGCTGCTGCAGGTGAAACTGAAAGACCTTAGGATCCTCTTTAAGGATATCATAGGTTCCATTGCCATGATGAACATCCCAGTCAACTACGAGAATGCGCTCTAACCCGTGCTTTTCCTGTAAATACTTTGCAGCGATGGCAACATTGCCAAACACACAAAACCCCATCCCCTCGTCACGGGTGGCGTGGTGACCTGGAGGTCGCACCACACAGAAGGCATTATCAATCTCTTTAGCCATCACCTTATCACAGGCTTCCAAGACTCCTCCGACCGCCAACCGGGCGGTTTCCAAACTCTTTGGAGAAAAAGGTGTATCACCGGTGGGTAGACGATTCATCCCTTTCTCATGGGCACGTTTAACGGTATCTAAGTATTTTGAGGAATGAGCTTTGAGAATCCACCGATCGTCTCCAAGCCGGGGCACAATTGGGACAAGTTCATCATAAGTATCGAGAGCACGCAACCCGGTGGCAATAACGTCTAACCGCTCAGGTCGCTCGGGGTGGTCGGGCCCTGTATCATGATTGCGGTAGCGCTCATCCAACAACAGGCCGGTTCGCCTGTGGGAAGACGTAACCTCATCAGCTAGAACTACCCCATCTACAGCAATACAGATTACACTACACAATGTGATAAACAATGATAATTGTCTGACCATTATCGCTCCTTATATGCTAACCTCTACTATCTCATGGAGTATTGGAGTACGGGAGTTTTGCCCTCCAAGTGTTCACGCGCACTTCGTGTGGAGTAATTGCTTGCTCACGCAAAGACAAGATAGCATGACAAACGGCAATTCTGAAAAGACCCTGTTCAGACATTTTAATACTTTGCAAATGTCTTATAAGACCTTGAGTCCTAAGATAAACAACACTCCTATTCTCCATTTCTCCATCACTCCTATGGGACTACTGTGACTTGGAAACTTATTCCCCTCCCTTGGGCTTTTTCTTGCTTTTTTTGCGTTTCTTCTTGGTCTTGACTTCCGGGAATTCCCAGTAAGGGCCTTCGCTTATGGCGTCGTGATGAAGGGCAACCATGATCTTCCGAAGCTCATCCAATTTTTCGGGATGGGCGGCGGCAATATCCTTCTCCTGTCCGAGATCGTCTTTGATGTTGTAGAGTTCGAAGGAAACCAATTTGGCACTTTTGACCATCGACATGTCTGCCGCACCCATGCTGTGCGATTTCTGGCGATCTTCGTCGTCGGAATGTGCGATGAGCACATAGTCGCCCAGCCTCATTGAGGCAGCAGGGGTGGTTCTATAGAAAAAGGTAAGGATAGGTGCGGTGCGCTTAAAGGGCTTTCCTTCCAGGACTGGACGGATGCTTGCACCATCAATATGCTTCTTTGGCAGTTCCGCTCCGACAATATCGCAGAGTGTTGGCAATAGATCGATGCCGCCCACGGGGTCGTTGTATTCCGAGCCGGGCTTTACGTTCCCAGGCCAGCGAATGATGGCGGGGACGCGGACGCCGCCTTCCCAGGTGTAGCTTTTTTTGCCGCGTAACCCTTCGCAGGATACTTCAGAGGTGGGACCGTTGTCAGAGGCTAAGAAAACGAGCGTGTTGTCGCTCACGCCCATGTCATCCAAGGTTTTCAGGATGCTGCCGACGGCGGCATCGCTGTACTCAGTCATGCCCCGGTAGCTCGCGCGTTTTTTATCCTCTCCCCGCTCAATATATTTTGTTTTCAGCTCTTCGGGGGCGTCGACAGGCGAGTGAGTTTCGCTGAAGGCAATGTAGGCAAAGAAGGGTGCTGTCTGCTTTTTCATCCATTCATTGGCTTCGTCCGCCACCACCTGCGCGGCCCATCCCTCGGTTTTGCCGACGGGCTTGCCGTTGCGGATCAGGCTTTTAGGGTTGTGTTTAATCAGATTGTTGTCACAGGCAAGCCAGTAGTCGAAGCCTTGATCACTGGGCGTTGGATGCGGCTCACCTTCAAGATTGCCCAAATGCCACTTGCCGAACATACCGGTGGCGAAGCCTTTGGTCTTCAAGACCTCCGCAATGGTGGTTTCGGAATCCTGCAGGTGCATCGGTGTATTTTTGTTCCGATAGCTGTACATGCCCACTCTAAAAGGAAATCGGCCGGTCAGCAGACCGGCGCGCGAAGGCGAACAGTTTGGCGCTGGTGCGTAGTATTCCGTAAAGCGCATTCCGTCTTTTGCAAGTTGGTCGATATGCGGTGTGTCAACTGCTCCACCGAAACAGCCAAAATCCTTCCAGCCCGTGTCGTCGAAATAGATGATCACCACATTGGGCGTCGCGGCCCGCACCTGGATGCAAAGCCCTGTTAAAACAATCGTTATCAATAGACTTACTCGCTTTGTTATCATAACCTTTTTCTCCCTTATTCTGGTAGTATTCATTTTCTATTCCATTAAACGGTTGAAGTGAGCGGCGGCGAACAGCCGTCGCGCTCAACTGAATGGTTAGAAGTTTAATTATCTTTAAATTCTTCGTATGAACTAGAAAACGTTTTTAGTAAACTCAAAAATACTATAAATGCCATGCTAAAAATAACCCCAAGTCTATCAGGAGTCATTGCAAAGTCATAAAGTTCTAGCCATAAACCTTTATTAGTTAAATATGCTCCGACGATATAAATTAAAGCAGAACCCACAACACTTAAAAGATACTTGAGAAGACTGTAAAGAACTGTCTTAGTCATAAATACATGTAGTATAAAATCTTTCATATTTTTATTTCTTTGCTTCTAACGGTTCGTATTAGGCGCGCTGTCAAGCGTCGCCTGCATCCGTGTTGTTCGGTATTTATTTCATATTAACGTTGCTTTTAGGCATACTGTCAATGGCAGCTTGGAGTTTCTTTCGGGCCGCCTCAGCTTCCGGGGTACCTTTGCCCGGCAGAATGTCTACCTTTTCGTGCCGATCCTTGACCTCGATAAATTTGCCATGAGAGTAGAGTTTGTAGTGTTGGTCTTGTGCCCACATAATATAGGGCTTGCCCGCTCCGTACTTCTTGGCTGCGGTTTTGAATTTCGGATAGTAGTACTGGAATATCCATTCGCGCGGAGAGCCTTTCTTACCGAGGCATTGAGGCCAGAAAGAGTGCCCGTCCAGGGTTACATCAGGCAGACTGGCACCACTGATATCGGCCAAAGTCGGCAAGAAGTCAGAGAAGTCCACAATATCGTCGGTCACTAAACTTTGAGATACAATACCCGGACAATTCACGATGAGCGGCACATGCGAGCCACCGTCTGTTGGATAAGCTTTTTCCCCGATGCGCTTTTCGCCCATGTAGGGGTATGTGAGGGGTCTGCCGGTTCCGTTGTCCGTCGTGAATAGGACGATGGTATTCTTGCGCAACCCCGTTTCTTCCAGTGTGTCGATTATTCTGCCGACGCACTTATCCATGTAACTTACCATATCGCGATAGTTCTCGGTTTTGTTTGTGCTTTTCTTGTCCTTACTGTCAGGCGTTGGCAGGAAAGGACTGTGAACCAAGAGCATCGGATAGTAGGCGAAGAACGCTTGATTTTTGTTTTTCTTGATAAAGTCAATCAGGAAGTCGGTGCAAATGTCCGGACCGTAGGAGTCGGTGGTGACAGGCACCTCCTGCCCGTCACGAATCAGGCTGGGATTCCAAAAACGGCTTCTTTCTGTTCCAGGATAGCTCCATAGGCAATACGTATCAAAACCACAGTCGGGCGCAAGAGAACCCTTTCGCCCAGCATAAAGCTGCCATTTGCCAGCCACAGCCGTGGCGTAACCGGCCTGTTTCAACATTGTACCGAAAGTTGTTTCCTTCTTGTCGAGGATACCGAAGCCAGCATAATTACGAATGCCATCGCGGCCGGTCATAATTTTAACGCGGCTCGGAGTGCAGACCGGCTCAGAGTAGCAGTGATTGAATTTGACACCGGTCTGCGCCAGTTTGTCCAAGTGCGGAGTCTTGAAATAATCGCTACCATAACAGCCAATATTGTCATAGGCGATGTCGTCGGCCATGATGAGAATAATATTCGGTTTGCTTGCTTGAGCACCCATTGCCGCTGAGCACACTACCAGTGCGGATGTGGCAGCAGCCATTGTTTTGGGAAATACCCTCCTGTCATAAGCCTTGCTATTCATATGTTTCTCCTTTAATCAAATGTGTTCAATCACGGTTGGCGGTAAGCCGTACCGTGAATCATGTTATTTACCTTCACTTCTACTTTTTCTTCTTTCTCTTTTTGTTTACCGTCTGGGGAATATCGACCACTTCATACTCATCACGCAGATCCTGAAGACCTTTCTTCAATTTTTCAATAGTTGAGGCATATTCAGGGTTGCTGTACTCATTGCGCACTTCATTTTTATCGCGTTCCAGGTCATACAGCTCCCATTCTTCCCCTTTGGGCACAGAGCGTCCGTAGAACCGGATCAGTTTATAACGCCCGGTCGTAATTCCTTCATGACGCAGTACACGATGGACTGCAGGGAATTCGTAGTAGTGATAGTAGAGGCTCTTTCGCCAGTCGTCCGGTGTATTGCCCTTCATGATCGGAACCAGACTCTTGCCCTGCATATCCGATGGTATTTCAGTTTGTGCAATATCAAGAAAAGTTTCGGCAAAATCAATATTCTGTACAAGATCCTTATTCACACTGCCTGGTTTAATAACGCCCGGCCATTTCGCCAGCAACGGGGTACGGAAAGATTCCTCATACATAAACCGTTTATCAAACCATCCGTGTTCGCCCAGATAGAAGCCCTGGTCAGCCGAGTACATAACAACGGTGTTTTCTTCCAGGCCATTATCCTTCAGATACTTCAGCAATCGACCGACATTTTCATCCACACCCGCAACACATGCCAGGTAGTCACGCATATACTCCTGATATTTCGCACGAACAAGATCTTTGCCCTCAAGTCCGGATTTATTAAGTAATTTATCCCGAAATTCCCATCGATCCGCCTTGAGATCTTTATCATTACTCATGGTCTTGGCTATCGACAAATCCTGTAGGTGCGCTGCGGTAGCTCGGGTCGAATAATCATCAAAAAGAGTTTCCGGCTCAGGGAACACCGTCTTCTCAAATCGTTTGCGGAACCGTTCCGCAGGGAGCCAGTTGCGATGCGGAGCCTTATAATGAACCATGGCCATGAATGGCTTGGTTTTATCGCGGCTGTTAGATAGCCAGTTCAATGCACGGTCGGTGATGATATCGGTAGAATGCCCCTGATATTTAGCTTTCCCTTTTTCACTGAAAAATTCGGGATTCTCGTATTTCCCCTGCCCCTGAAGTACCTCCCAGTAATCAAATCCCTGCATGGCGCCTCTGAGATGAATCTTCCCGATCATGGCGGTTTGATATCCATTGGCGCGCAGCAACTTCTGAAACTGCATCTGGTCGTGATTAAACTCACCCCGGTTGTCAATTTTTCCGTTTTTATGGCTGTGTTTACCTGTGAGCAGCGTCGCGCGGCTCGGAGCACAGATTGAGTTGCCTACGTAACATTTATCAAAACGCATCCCCTCGGAGGCAATGGAGTCCAGATTCGGCGTCAGGTTCATGTCGGCGAACCGATCCCCATAAGCTCCAATAGCCTGAAAGGCGTGGTCATCGGAAAAAAGCCATAAAATATTAGGGCGGGCATCAGCGAAGGCAGTACTGATACTTCCAGCAGCTATAACTGAAGCTATTGAAACTTTATTTATAAAATTCATACAACGAGTCCTTTCGATTATAATAATTAATTATTTTTATTAAACTTAAATATTCTTTAACTTAGCGTTTATTTGATACCGATGATCTTAGATATCGTCTCAAACGCTGTATTTTTTGCAAGAGAGTCAGATATGAGAATGAATTCCCCATTCGTCTCTGTGTTTAAGACCCGGCAGAAACAGGATAGTTTCTCGCCCTTTTGAGGGTGCATGAAATTGAAATCCGTTTTTGTATCGGCCAGCGAATGAAAATACCATGGGGCCGAAACCGCAAAATCGGTAAAGACCTCTTTTATCGGCATCTTTTCATTATTCAATTCAGCATTGCCGGTAGTGGATTTTACCCCCGTGCCGTTTGCGTTAAAACCAAACATACCCTGGCTGACAT
>NZ_JBDOPO010000244.1:0-8585 GCF_039830215.1 Rubritalea sp.
GAGCCAGATATTCCAATGGCTGAGAAACGAGCTGGTCTAGACTCATGGATTCAGTGCTTCCAGGAGAGCGGCAAAGCCGAAACCCCACTGCAGAAAGAGGCTCTCCAACTTCAAGCTCGCTACCAAATCGACAGACAACTCTTTCTCGACTTGATAGATGGCTGTGAATCCGACCTCCACCCAAACCGGCGATTTTCCAATTGGAGCGAACTCAAAGACTACACCTACAGGGTAGCCAGCTGCGTTGGTCTCATATCTATTGAAATATTTGGGTGTACCAGTGAACAATCAAAGAAATACGCCATAGCTCTCGGGCACGCCCTACAGATTACGAATATCCTTCGCGATGTAGGGGAAGACCTTGATGACAACGTCCGCATCTACCTACCCATCGAAGACATTGAGCGCTTTGAATACAGCGAGAGCGACCTTATAGCTAAAGTTCACGACCACCGCTTCGTTGCTATGATGAACTACCTAGCAGACCGAGCCGAGGCATACTACCAAGAAGCAGTGGACAACCTCCCGGAGAGTGACAAACGCCGCCTCCGCGCAGCAGAAGGTATGCGCAAAATCTATCACGGTATACTCAAAAAAATGCGTAAAGATGACTTCCAAGTCTTCCACCAACGCTACTCGCTCTCAAAGCCGAAAAAGCTGCTCCACCTTATCAGTTCCCAGCTCGGACTGTAGCACACCAAACTAACCGAGCACTCCGATCTTATAAACCACCAGCGCCCCACTTTTTTCTTGAGCTACTCGTGTGCGAACCACCTTAGTTCCCAGCAACTGCTCCATCATCCGCACTTCCTGCTTGATTGCAGATGGAAACTTCTCGAAAATTGCCTGCATTGGATGGTGGTACTCTTCTATACGAAATCCCACTTCACGCGTGTAGTGGCACTGGCAAAACACGCCTGATTTCTCACGTAATTCTACAAGCCTTGTCGCCTTCTCCACTATTGATTTCCCGCGACTGACGTGCGCAGCCCACTTACTACGTTGTTGTTCGTAGTGGTGGAACAATATTTTTTCCGGCGCTGAGTCACCAAAAAATCGTTTCACTCCCTCCATCACATTGAGTGATAGTTCCACTCCAGCTTGCGGGAAGAGCGTGCTGCATTTCTCCGTCAAAATATACAATTTCTCAGGTCTACCAGCGGACTTGCGAGGGACACGCCAAGTTTTCAAATACCCCAACGCTTCTAATTTTTCGCACTGTTGTTTTGCTCCCATATAGCTGAGTTCAACGGCTTTTGAGAGCTGCGTGACCGTCATGCCCTGCGACTTTTTTATAACCTCTATAATATTAAGTACATTGGGCTTGGTTAAATCTCTAAAGGCGTCGGAAAACATATCTTCAAAAAGCTCTCCTTATCTCATTAGGAATTCCACACAAAAAACTAGTTAATTTAACTGAAATTTATTCCTTAGGAATAGATTCTGCGTTTTGACATCTCAGTAATTACAAGTATGCTACCAGAGCACATGACCAACGAGCAATACAATAAAGCAATGCAGATAAACTCCCACGCACCTGGCTATTGGCCAGCTGAAGCGCTGGAACGCTGGAGTGACTATAAGTGGCAGCTCCGGAACCGCATCAACTCGCTCGAAGCGATTGAAGAAAGAATCAATCTAACTCGTGAGGAGCGCTCGGGCATTCTACTTTCTGGCAACAAGCTCGCCATGTCTATTACTCCACACTTCATGAACTTGGTGGATAAGGACGATCCTAGTTGCCCTATTCGTCGACAAATCATACCAAGGATTGAAGAGACGTGGGACGACGCCTCCGAACTTTCAGACCCGTGTGGAGAAGACTCACACATGCCTGTGCCAGGCCTAGTTCACCGCTACCCAGATCGCGTGCTCTTCCTCGTGACAGATCGTTGTGCTTCTTACTGTAGATACTGCACCCGCTCACGTGTCGTTTCAGGTGTTGGGGAACAACAATTAGAAACTCAATATGAAGCAGCTTACGAGTACTTAGCAAACACACCAACTGTGCGCGACGTCCTACTCTCCGGCGGTGATCCTCTACTCTTCAACACAGCCAAACTGGATAAAATCCTCACGCGCCTGCGCCAAATCCCGCATATTCAATTTATTCGAATCGGCTCACGCATCCCAGTATTCCTCCCCCAGCGCATCACTCAGGAGCTCTGTGACATGCTGAAGAAGCATCACCCACTCTTCATCTCGATACACACAAATCACCCCAAGGAACTCACTAGCGAAGTCCAAAAAGGCCTCATCAGATTAGCGGAAGCAGGTATACCTCTAGGGAACCAATCTGTTTTACTCAAAGGCGTGAATGACAACGTGGACACTCAAAAGGCGCTGGTACACAAGTTGCTTATGTGCCGAGTTAAACCATATTACCTTTACCAATGCGACCTAATAGAAGGTTCATCCCACCTCCGCACAAGCGTAACTAAAGGTTTAGAGATCATAGAAGGTCTTCGCGGCCATACGACTGGCTATGCCATTCCACAGTACGTCATTGACGGCCCTGGCGGTGGCGGAAAGATTCCAGTGAACCCTAACTATGTCGTTAATCACACAGACAATCAGGTGGTACTCCGAAATTATGAAGGCAAAGAATTTCTCTATCCAGAACCCAATAACTCGCCTGCATTTTTAGAGTAGTAGTGATTTAGCTGCTATAAACAGCTCTGAAAAATAGGCTTTCTACTATTTTTTGTAAGCTGCCTCGGACTCTCCGCTCATCAATGCTTGAACTCTGTCTAAATATGGGTCAATCACCACGTCTTTGCGCTCCTCCCGCTCAGTTGCCAAACGCTCCTTGAGCTTCATGTAACCAGAGAAATCACCAGTCACCTCATAAGCGCGGGTTATCTGGTACCAGTCTAGATAATCACGGCACCTTTCATCCGCTATCAGCATCTTCACTCTTTCATCGGCTAACAAAGGTAGACGATCAGTGAGATTTTGGAGTTCACCTTGACACAACTCAGCCGCCAACAAGGCATACTCTAACAAGAGCGGCCGATACATAGGGTGACAACGATTAGATAGCTGCACCACCCCCTGTCGCATTGACTCCGTAGCTTGGACTTTTTGTGACACTTCCATTCCATCCAATACTCTGAAATCATCGAACGGAATCAACTTTGCATCACCATTTTCGTCGGACACATTGAGCATCAGAAGCTCTGTTAGCCTTTGATCAGACTTCGTAATATTTAGGATTTCTACTAATTTGGGGGCGGCCATTTCAGCAATCTGCAAACTCCAAGTTTTCTGCATAGCATTGGCACCAATACTCAATGATGGAAAATACTTACGCAAAAGAATATCTATTTCCCCTTCAAACAAGACGACTTCAGAGAGAAATCCAAGCATAGATTCCTGTCCACCGTCTTGCCTCAACAAAGACATCACAAGCGAGCAAGAAGCAGCTCTAAAGAAAGTTCTGTTTATCATATCAAACTCTCCAAGGTCGCGCACAGTTGTATCTAATACTTTATCTAATGGAAACAGGTCAGGCTTAGACAATAGATGCTCATAAACCCTCCTTTGAGAACTATCTTTTTTCCAAGCCATTGCTTCAATTATTCCATGACTTAACCAAACTGGAACCTGAACGGACTGAGCCTCATTCAGCGTGTTACGCCCTTCTAGACCTCTACGATAAAGCAGTACATCAATAATTCCGTGGCCTAAAACATCACGATCAAGCTTCGCGTTTGCTTTGACTAAAAGCTTAATTATTAGATCTGAGTCTTCGAAGGGCCTCACACTAGGCATCACCTGAATATCCGTCTCCCCCCCCTCACCTTCTAACATTTCGATATAAATCTCACGCTCACCAGCGTAAGTTTCTTCCTCACCTAACAGAATTTGTAATTCTTTAGCCATCGAGTTAGCTATCGAGCTGATAGCCATCCGAAGCTTAGTCCTTTTCCCTCGAACGACAATCTTCTGAATTTTATTCGTTGAAGAATCAATAACACGTCTGGGCTCCAAGTCCTCCCCTACCCTGCCAGGCAACTCCTGAGCATGAGTCGAGCCGGCTAGCAGCGCTATGGATACAGCTGCGACCTTTAGGTCTAAAGGCAAATGTTTCACCTGCTATGGGCGTCGTTGTTGAATAACCACTGGTCGGGGATCCAAAGTAATGACTCCGTCACCGATAATCACACTCGTCATCTCCTCATAGCCAGACTTAATCTCTTTAGAGAACCTCTCGGCGATAACATCAAAGCTTGATTTCACCACTGTGACAAGCAGGCCTGGTGCTGGTGATTTACCGAAATTTCCACCTGGAAAGCTTAACTTACGTGATTTTCCGCCATCATCAGAATCTACAGTAAGCAATTCGATCTGCATAGACACAGTCTGAGAGAATGGCATGAAACCAACTTTCTTGGATCCATCTGCCTGTTGATTATTAGGCACGTCAAATTCACGCTCAATACTGACATCGATTAAGTTTGGTTTCAGATCGACATAAACACCTGTGATCTTGACATAGTCATCAACTATAGATGACTGGGTGAGCTCCAATTTTGAGGAAATATATCTATTCAACTCTTCCTCTGTGATTGTCACTTCGTAAGCATTCTCGATAGCATCATTAAGTCGCTCAGCTAGGTCTGGAATTTTAGTTCCCTCCTCGACAGGACCAGTGCCGTCGACATTCTGTAAATTCCTTGGCACCCAAGACATAACGGTATGAGCAGTCATACTAGTGAGCGCCACTAGCACTACGATAGCTATGATGGTTTTGGGCAATGAAAATCCTCTGCGATCCATGCCGAGCACTCTATTGAAGCAGGCTTAGCAAAGCAAGAAGCGATCTCGAATATTGGTAACACTAGGCGTCACACTGAAGGCATCGAGTTGAGACCATACTCCTAACTACTCTTTCACACGAATTGAGGTTCCGCAAAAAATGCATCGGAACCACTTATACATTACAAGGTGAAATGCTGTTGGCAGCATACTGCCAAGTAATGGCCAACTATGCGCCTTCACGTGCTTTCTACAAGCCTTAGGCACAAACTGACGTTGACGACATACTGGACAAGAACTTTTACGCGCAATAAGCGCATAAACTGTTAGCACCAAAAAGAGCAACACCGGCGTCAAACAGCCCCAAATGTACTGCTCAGGTTCTATAAGGATATAAACGATCGGTGCTATTGAACACACTAACAGAACACATGCAACAATCTGTCCCCAGGCTCCTAAATACGTTCTTTGGGCATCGTTGTGCAACACGCCCCTTATGTACCACTCGGAATTTGGATCAACCCCCTCATTGGTTCCAGACTTCGCCTCTCTTACGTTATTATCGTCATTGGGCTTTTCATGTGGGGTAACGGCACTGCCATTCGTCCGATAGTCATCTATCGACTTTAGCTTAGTAGCATCGACATTAAACCTCCCAGCTTGCACACGTTTGACAGCCAGAGCTTTCAATTTCTTATCTAGAGATTCTGGAAGATCTTTCTCTTCTGACAACTCAAGCTGCTCCTTCATTTCTCTAGTTTGACCTAAACCCCTTATAACCTGGGGAAGCTGAGCTAGCTCAATTCTATGATTTTCCACAAAATCCTCCGATAAGGAAATTGCTATCGGGAATTGGCATCTGATCGCGGGTACGCCATCGTGCTCAAGTTCAAATTTAGGCTCAGCGATACTCGCTGCTTCAACCTTCTCGACCTGCGTTCCACACCAAGTTTTCACCTGCTCAAGGCTAGGCTCTTGCTCCATGATGTTTAGCATTTTATTGGCCTTCACCAACTCTGTATGGATCACATCTGCTTTATTAGAGGTCAAGGATGCGACATTCGTGTACCCTGCTGCTTCAAGTAATGAGCAAGTAACACTATCGACACCTTCAACTTCTAACAAATCCTGCATATTTTATAAATCAACTACTATGAGAGATAGAGGCAACCCCATTTGCACAGCAAGCACGGAAATGGGGTTGTTCAAAATTAATCAGCTAAACTAGAGCTTCACGCATACTATGCAGTTGCTCAAGCTTACCTTCCCATTCAGCTAGACGGGCACGCTCAACTGCCACAACCTCGGGCTTTGCACGCTCAATGAAGTTTGGATTGCTTAGCTTCTTTTCAGCTTTCTCAACTTCTTTTTCGATCTTAGCTATTTCTTTGTCGAGACGCGCTTTTTCGGCATCGAGGTCCACGAGTCCATCTAATGGCATGTAAACTTCGCCGAATCCAGTAACCGCAGCAGGTGTCCCTTGTGGTGCATCGTAGTCAGCCTGAAGCTGAATCTCTTTAGCTCCAGCTAGAGTAGCAAGGGTGTCGCATTCTCTTCCAACCCAGTCCGCGACGGGCTTCAGAACAAATTTAACATCCTTACTAGAAGCTAGGTTGTACTCGGACTTAAGATTACGCAGGCGGCCAGCGGTCTCGTATAAAGATGTAGCAATCTGCTGGCCTTCAGCAATTTTCTCTCCCGAAATTCCTGCAAGAATTGGAGTCTTATTGATCGTAGAACTCATCACGAATTGCCCCGCTGGGAGGTAGCCCATCTTAGCTGTAAGCTCCTCAGTGATGTGTGGCATCAGCGGGTGCAGGTGCGCAAGGAAACGGGCAAGTACTGTGTCGATCACAGCCAAGGTCCGCACCTTGGCTGACTCGTCGCCAGATCTGAAATCAAACTTAATAGCCTCGAGGAACTTGTCACAATACTCAGTCCAGAAGAACTCGTAAAGGTTGCCAGTCACATCGTTGAAGCGATAATTCTCGTATGCTTCATCGAGATTCAAATCTAGCTTATCAAGCTTCGCAAGGATATCGATATGATGTGAATCGAGCATATCAAACCCATCGAGCGCAATCATGCCCGCGCCCTGCATTTGACGGAATCGGCAAGCATTGTAGAGCTTGTTGGCAAAGTTTCTGCCTTCGGAAATTGTGTCTTCGTCGAACTTAATATCTGTGCCAGTTGGAGCGATTCTCATCAAACCAAAGCGGAGGCCGTCAGCACCAAACTTGTCCATCAGCTCAAGTGGGTCTGGTGAGTTTCCGAGTGATTTGGACATCTTGCGTCCTTGGCTATCACGTACGATAGAGGTGAAGAACACGTTCTTGAACGGAAGTTGGTCAGCAAATCTGTAGCCAGCCATGATCATGCGAGCCACCCAGAAGAAGATGATATCTGGACCAGTAACGAGGTCAGCAGTCGGGTAGAATTTAGCCTTAGTCGACTCGTCCATTGTAGCGAATGGCCAGAGCCATGAGCTAAACCATGTGTCCATCACGTCTTCGTCACGCACCCAGTTATCACCGTCTTGCGGAGGAGTCGTGCCGACGTAGATGTCGCCTGCTGCGAGATCATTCACATCGAGAGATTCTGCTTCTTTAAGGTCAAATGCTTTATCTTTCTTATACCAAACCGGGATCTGGTGTCCCCACCAGAGCTGGCGACTGATGCACCAGTCCTGAAGGTTACCCATCCAGTTATTATAGGTGCTTTCCCAACGCTTTGGTCGGAATGTGATGTCGCCATCGTTGACTGCGTCTGTCGCTTCGCCCACTGCTGGGTATTTGAGGAACCACTGCATAGAAATGCGCGGCTCGATCACTACGTCTGCACGCTCGGAGAAGCCTACGTTGTTCTCGTATTCTTCAACCTTGATCAGAAGCCCCATCTCTTCGAGCATTGCCGCGGCCTTGCGACGCGCTTGGAATCGATCGAGACCGTCTAGCTCAGGAACTTCTGGGCAATTGATTGTGCCGTCAGCGTGAAGAACATCGATGATCTCGAGGTTGTGGCGTTCGCCGATTTCGAAGTCAGCCTTGTCGTGCGCTGGAGTAATTTTAAGACAACCAGTTCCGAACTCCACGTCAACGTGGTCGTCAGCAATGATTTCGATCTCAGCAGCCGGGAATGGACGGCGCACCTTGCGGCCGACGAACTTCTGGAAGCGCTCGTCAGTTGGGTTCACCGCAACTGCGATGTCCCCCATGAGAGTCTCTGGACGCGTTGTTGAAATCTCGAGGAACTCACCCGGAGAATCTACCAGCTCATACTTCATAAAGTAGAGCTTAGAAACCTTAGGTTTCATGATCACCTCTTCGTCAGAAAGTGCGGTGAGTGATTTTGGACACCAGTTCACCATGCGCTTGCCTCGGTAAATGAGTCCCTCGTTGAAGAGGTCTACGAAAACTTTAGAAACTTGTGCCGAGTAATCTTCATCCATCGTGAAGCGCTCACGGTCCCAGTCGCATGAACAACCAAGGCGTTTGAGTTGCTCGATGATGATACCGCCATGCTCGTCTTTCCAGTCCCACACGCGCTTGAGGAATTCCTCTCTGCCAAGCTCGTGGCGAGTGGTTCCTTCTTCTTCGCGCACCTTCTTCTCCACCTTCGTCTGAGTAGCGATGCCTGCGTGGTCAGTGCCTGGAAGCCAAAGCACTTCCTTACCCTGCTGGCGTGCACGACGCGCAAGGATGTCTTGGATAGAGTTATTCAGTACGTGTCCGATGTGGAGAATCCCTGTCACATTCGGTGGTGGGATGACGATAGAATAGGCTTCTTTTGAAGAATTCTCATCAGCTTGGAAGCATTTATTTGCT
>NZ_JBDOPO010000192.1:0-8585 GCF_039830215.1 Rubritalea sp.
CTTGTTCCATCTGGCGTAACTTGCTTTCCCAGTCACCAGTCATCTCTGCCGATGTGAGTCCGGTTGCTCCGATTTCATGTAGGGTCTCGATCAGCTTTAGTCCGCTAGCTGTCACGTGGATCTCACGTCCGTCGCGAGCGATGTATTTTTGGCGGATAAGTGCCTCGATAGTCGCAGCACGTGTGGCTGGAGTTCCCAGTCCGCGGTCAGCCATGGCCTCGCGTAGTTCTTCGTCGTCGATGAGCTTGCCCGCACCTTCCATCGCAGAAAGGAGAGTGGCTTCGTTGTAGCGCGCTGGTGGCTTAGTCTCGTCCTCTTTGACAGTAATTTCTTCGACCTGTGCCTTCTCACCTTCGGAAACTGGGCAAAGTTCGTCTTTGCCAGCAGCAACACCTACTTGGCGGCCATAGACCGCGAGCCAGCCTGGCTCTACTAGAATTTTACCAGTGGTGAGGAAGGTGTCAGCAATGCCATCTGCGTGAGAGATTGTCGTTTCACGGCGGGTGTTTTCGAATACTGCTGATGGGAAAAAGACTGCGAGGAAGCGCTTGGTGACAAGTTCGAAGAGCTTTTGCTCAGGCTCAGAAAGTTTGACGAAACGGCCAGTTGGGATGATAGCAAAGTGATCAGAGATCTTGGCATTGTTGAATACGCGCTTGGTTGGAATGAGACGGTTGTTGGTTTGGATATCCTTTGCGAAGGCCGCGAGAGGGTCATAGTTCTGACCGATTGCGTCAATCGTGTTGCTGACGGTAGCGACGTAGTCCTCAGGGAGGTAGCGGGAGTCAGTACGCGGGTAAGTGAGCATCTTGTGGCGCTCATAGAGTGACTGGGCCAGTTTGAGTGTGCTGCCAGCTGAGAACCCAAAGCGGGATGATGCCTCACGCTGAAGTGTGGTGAGGTCGTACAGTTGTGGTGATGCCTGTTTCGTCGGCTTCTTGGTTTCTGTGACGGTACCCATTTTGCTTTCACAGCGGTCCTGGATCGCTTGGGCTGTGGTGATTTCCCACAGGCGCTCTGCGCGTGAGTGTACGTTTCCAGCCTCTTTCTTCCACTCCGTGTCAATCCAGCGACCGTCGTAGTAGCCAGCCTCCACAGAGAAATTTGCGTGGACTTCAGCGTATGGAGTGGAGATAAAGGAGCGGATTTCCTTTTCGCGTTTAGCCAGGATAGCGAGAGTTGGTGTCTGAACGCGGCCAGCGGATGTGATGTTGAAGCCACCGTGGCGTGAGCGGAAGCAAGTAAGGGCACGGGTGGAGTTTAGACCGACGAGCCAGTCCGACTCGGAGCGGCACTTGGCTGCTGCAGTGAGGTTCTCCATTTCTGCGTCGTCTCTGAGGCCAGCCCATGCGTCAAGAATCGCTTGGTTGGTCATAGAGCGCATCCATAGGCGCTTCACGGGCTTTTTGATTTTACCCAGCTCGAGGATGTATTTGAAGATAAGCTCACCTTCACGGCCGGCATCACAAGCATTAACGATCGTGTCGATGTCCTTCCGTCGGCATAACTTAAGAACTTGCTTGAGGCGAGTTTCGGATTGCTCTATCGGTTCGAGATCAAAGTGTTTGGGAACTGCTGGGAGAACATCGAACTTCCATGGGAGGTTCTTGCCGTTTGGTCCAGTCGGCATTTTCAGCTGAACTAGGTGACCAACTGCAGAGGTGATGACGTGTGTCTCATTCTCAAAGTAGACATCACGTGCCTTTCCTTTTTTATCAAATTTAGCCATTCCTGGTGCTTTGGCCAGGGAGCGTGATAGGTCGGTAGCGACCGAGGGTTTCTCAGCAATGATTAGAGTCTTAGACATCCTAAGACTGGAATTAGGCTGCAAATGGGTTTTTGAAAAGGTAAATTTTTGTTTTGCTTCTGATAAAGGGGGAAATGGGTAGTGAACTAATTTAGTATTTTCATCAGTCCATGGTTTTCTTGGGCGCGATTAGATGTACACGGTGCCTAGATTCGGCGACTAGTATCCCGGCTTCTGAAATAGTTTGAGAAAAAAAGCACACATTCCACCACCAGGGCAAACTGGAATACCGTTTTGTGAATAGTTGTCTGCTAGTGCTTGTTGATTGATTAGAGGTTTTCAGGTTTTTGATGTTCTAGTGGGCTTACACAGCTTTTGAATGGCACTAATACTAATGAGGCCGGCCGCTGGAAATGCAGATCGGCACGCGCAGCTAGGCTGAGAACACTCTACAGTCATGGTGAGAAGCGCTATGGTAAGAATGATCAAGGAGGTCAGAGAGTAGATTAATTTTCCGCTGAGGGGCCGTCTGTAGATTGATATGCTAGTCGTAATTCTTTCTAGATTAGAAAATTGTTTCACTGTCGGGCCTAGCAATGAATTGGGGGGGCTTAGCTGGAGCTAGGAAAGGAGGAAAAGGTAAAAGGTTAAAAATAGCGGTTGCCAAGTGAATTGGAGAAGGTTTTATCTTAGGGGTATATGGTGAAAATAGAGAATCAACGGTCAACTGGAGTTTTATTTCCAGTGTTCTCGATGCGTCGTAAGGGTGACCTAGGGATTGGAGACACAACGGCAGTGAAGCAATGTCTAGATTGGTTCGCCCAGCATAAAGTAGGTTTTTTGCAGCTCTTACCGATCAATGTGACTGGAGCTGATCGCAGTCCGTATAGTGCTATTAGTTCGGTGGCCTTGGATCCGATCTACTTGGATCTTGAGAAAATAAAGGGAGTGGGGCCAGCTATGCTGAATAAAGCTCGAACGGCCTGTGGGGTGGCGCGCATCGCTGCGACTGTGGATTATGCTACGGTTTGGGAGGTGAAACAGCGCGTTTTGCGCCAAGCATTCAAGAAGTTTCAAAAGGTGGAAGGTGATTCCCATTTTTTATCTTTTAAGAAAAAGCACAAATCATGGATTCGTAATTATTGCTTGTACCGATGGCTGATAGATGAAGCGGCTGGGCAAGAAGATCGGTCACTCTGGCCTGAAGCATTTAATTCTCCAGCAAAAGCAAAACGCTATGAACTGCGAAGAAAACGTCAAAATCGTACAGAGGTGCTAGCCTCACAGGAGTATTATGCGTGGGAGCAATGGCATGCATTTTCGCAATGGGAAGAGGTGCGATTACATGCAGATAAAGTGGGAGTTAGGCTGATGGGTGATGTTCCTATTGGGGTGAGCTATGCGAGTGCTGACGTGTTTTTTGAACCAGAGTGGTTCCATTTGGATCTCTTTGGTGGAGCCCCACCGGAAACTGAGTTTAGAGCAGATCCATTCACAGCCAAATGGGGACAAAACTGGGGCGTGCCAGTGTATAGGTGGGATGCGATTGAGAGGAGTAATTTCCAATGGTGGAAGAGACGTATAGCATCACTAAGCTCGGTTTTCCATCAATTCCGGATCGATCACATTCTAGGTTTCTATCGAATTTATAGTTTCCCTTGGCACCCAAGTAGAAATGCTGAGTTCCTACCGCTGGATGCTGAGAAGGCGGCAAAAATGGCCCAGGGAAGAAGGCCAGGTTTCTTCCCGCGTGAAGATGATACTATGGTGCATAAGGCGCAAAACTTACTGGATGGCGATAAGTATATTAGGGCTGTGATCGATGCAGCTGAGGGAGCCGAGGTTATTGGAGAAGATCTCGGGATGGTACCGGAGTATGTGCGGCCGCATTTATTCGAGCTAGGGGTGGCAGGATTCAAAATTTGCCAATGGGAGTTAGACGCTCGAGGTAAAGTGATACCAGCGGAAGACCATCCGGAGTGCTCGTTTGCTTGCTATAGCACGCATGACACAGCCCCGCTGAAAAAGCTATGGGAGGAGGCTAGGAGTGAAGCAGATTCAGGGCCTAAAAAACGAGAGGGGGAAAGAAAGCTTAAGGTTCTTAGTCAATTTGCTGGACTACCAGTCCCGAGGAGAGGGAAACAGTACCCAGCGTATTCTCATAAGCTTAAACAGGTGTTGTTAGATGCACTGCTGCGCACGGGATCCCGCTATGCTGCGATTCAAATTAATGAGTTAGTTGATAGCGCCTCGCAAATCAATTTTCCTGGTACAGTGGGTGACCAGAACTGGACGTATCGGGTTAGCTGGGAGTTTGGCACGATACCGAAGGCTGTGGAGAAAGAAATGAAAAGGTTGCAACGCTTGATCGTGAAGCACGGCCGTTGTTGTTAGTGCTTGTCGAATAAATCAGGGTTGGAGCGGCGGAGCGCTTTAGCTAGGCCTTCTGTGTAGTTTTTTGGGAAGGTCCAGAACGGAATGCCAGTTTGCTTTAGTGCTAGCCCCCGGTCTTGTGGCTCCAGCGAGTAGGCCAATGCCATGAGTAGGTCACTAGTCACCCATGGGCTGTTACGCAGATATCCGTGACCGTTTCCAGCTCTTGCGGCTTCCGCGTCACTCACGTCAATCACGACGATGTGCGGGTTATCTTTGAGATATTGGATCGACATCTTATCAACCTGATTGAGGTCAAAAGTTTGGCCTAGCCGGTTCCTGTTGGTTAGGAAACTAGAGAGGGAAAGAGCCTTGTCTGAGTCGCTTTGGTAAATGAGAAATTGCTGCATGAGTTTGTCAGCTCCATCTAGCAGGTAGCCTCCGACAAGTTTCCGGTCAACATCTCCAGCTATAATGGCAACAGTTCCCAGCTTTAGTTCCTTTTTATTTTGAGCGTGAGATTTATTTTTTTGCAGGATGGCTAGATCGCCCATTGCTCTTGTGACTACGCGACTGCCGGCGCTGTAACCGATGACATTGATCTTGTCGACATTGGTGCGTCTGGAGAGAAATAGGATGAGGTCTCGAAGGTGACGCGATGAAACTAGAGCTGTTTCTGTGTCTGAAAAATACGCGAGAGCTTTCGGGGTAGATGGCCAAGAATACGCAATAAAGACTCCATCGTAGGCTAGAAAGTGCCACATCTCCGCTGTGGTCAAAATTGGGTTTTCAAAGGTGACCTTATAGCCATGCACGAAAATGTTGATGGTGCGATTCTTTGACTTAGCGAGTTTGTTATTAATTTCTTTAATGTACTGTTTTGTCGCGGAATCCGACGTGTCGATGTCGTCTTGTGTCAGGATTGAATATTTATGAACAGATTCGTCCATCACTCCATATTCTTTTACCGCTTTTACCTTGATAGGAAATTTTTCAGAGCGAGTTTTGAGCAATGAAACCTTTCGGGCATCTTGCCAAGTGAGGTCATCGCGGCCAGTTTCTATTTCTGCGCGGCCTAGCCGTAGCGCATTGCCGCGCTGACTGGTATAGAACTGCTGCTTGTCTTTCGCTGTGGCAGGTCTGCGATCGGTCGCATAGAAAATGTCGTGGGATGTCGTGTTTTTTACCAACTCATCTTCTTTGGGTAAGCGGATTCCGGTGTCGGTAAAGGCAGCGGGTGCCGGCATTAGGTCAAACACCAGTGGGGCATTACTTCCGCAAGACGCACACAAGGCTACAAGGATGGTGAGGAAGGAACGTAGGTAATGCATACACCTTCTCTAACTAAGGATTATTCAGCTGTCGATAGCCGATAAAAAAAGCCCGCGAACAAATGTTCAGCGGGCTGTGTGAGTAATTGCTTTCTGCAGCTATTCGCTAGAGGCTTTTGAGGCACTCTTGGATAGCGTCGAAGTTTGGCATGTCACTTGGGACTTCGAGTACTTCTGCGTATTGGACTACACCAGCTTTATCGACTACAAATGCAGAACGTTTCGGAACGCCTCCCATGATGAGGTTTTTCTCGGGAAGGAAAGACTCGTATGCGATGCCATAGTCAGCAGTCGCTTTGTGTTCGTAGTCAGAAAGAAGAGTGAGGCTGATGCCTTCTTTTGTGGCCCACTCCGCATTGGCAAATGGATTGTCTCCAGAAATACCAAGCACTTTTGCGTCGAGAGCATTGTAGGTGCTGATGTTCTTTGAAATGTCACAGAACTCAGCTGTGCAACCACCGGTAAAGGCCATTGGTACGAAGAGAAGTAGAATGTTAGTCTCTCCGATGAGTTCGGATAGTGTGAGAGTCTCAGGGCCGTTCTCTCCAAGGGTAACGAGTGTGAAGTCTGGTGCTTTGTCGCCTACGTTAATTTTCATATAAGGAGTTTTTACCTAATTGTCTGGGTAAGGCAAGAGAGATCTAGTTAGATCTAGGTGGCTACATGGTTTGTTTTTCCAAGCGCTTTTAGCGCAGCTATGCGTCAAAAGTAGCCATGCCAGAAAGTCATACTAGAGTAAGTGGTCGCGGGTGTTGTGGTTTAAGCTACGTCACCAAACTTCGGGAATTTGGGATGTATTGATGACAGGATTGTAGAAAGTTGATTCAGTGAGTGCGGTGGCCGCTGGGTTTTGTCTCAAGCAAAAGCCTTGACCCATGGGCGTGGCGTGGGACTATTCCTGTCCAATAATTATGGACCAAGAACAACTATTTCAAGAGATACTCATGGCGCGCCAACGCGTCTACGCTGCCGGTGACCCCACGCCATTGCATAAGCTTGAGATTAGTGAGTACGATTGCGAAGTATGGGTGAAACGAGAAGACCTCGGGCCCATCAAAGCCTATAAGTGGCGTGGTTCCTACAATGCCATGGCGGCTCTATCACCAGAGCAACGGGCTAAAGGTATCGTTGCAGCTTCAGCTGGAAACCATGCGCAAGGGGTGGCTCTGGCTGCTCGTAAGCTAGATTGTAAAGCAATCGTCTACATGCCGGTTTCTACTCCTGAGGTGAAACAGCGTGAGGTGAAGCGTCACGGTGGTGACAATGTTGAAATACGCCTTATTGGTGACTCTTATGATGATGCAGGTATCGCTGCGCTTGAATATTGTGCAGATGTCGGTGCAGAATACGTGCACCCATATGACGATGTCTTCACAATGGGTGGGCAGGGCACTGTAGCGGATGAAATAGTGATGAGTGGCAATGGCCCTTTTGACCGCGTCTATATTGCTGTTGGAGGCGGCGGTCTCGCTGCTGCTGTGAGCTGCTGGCTTAAGAGGTACTGGCCAGACTGCAAGGTTATTGGCGTCGAAGGTGAGGGACAGGCCTCGATGAAAGCTGCAATTGCCGAAGGTAAACCTACTAAGCTCGAATACCTCGATGTTTTCTGCGATGGCACTGCTGTTAGGAAAGCTGGAACCAATACTTTTAAAATCTGTGACGCGCTTCTCGAAGAGGTCGTCACAGTGAGCAATGACGAAGTCTGTCACGGTGTGCGCCGACTTTGGGAAACAGTCAGAGCGATTCCAGAACCGAGCGGGGCAATGGGCCTCGCCGCGATCACAAAAGATTGCGCAGCCGGTAAGATAAAACCTGGCGAGAAAGTGCTGAGCATTATCTCTGGAGCAAACATGGATTTTGCTCAACTAGCCACCATTTCACGTCGCGCTGGTATTGGGTCTAAGCAGCGCAGATTCCTCCGCGTGCCTATACCGGAAGGAAAGGGCTCACTACTAGGTTTCCTCACGGATCTGCCAAAGGAGGTTAGCATTGTCGATCTCCAGTACGGGCGGGTCGGCTCCTCCGCTCAATTTCCAGTGCTCGGCATGATCGGCTCGGCTGAAGACTATGCCAAGGTAGATCTCTTGCTCGAACAGAGAGGTGTCACCGCTGCCGATGTTTCTACCGAGGAGATCGTCGGCTACCGTATTATCAACTACGAACCAGAGCTCTTCAGTTGCCCGCTGTTCGTCAATATAGAATTTCCTGAGCGCGCCGGAGCATTCCAGCAGTTCATGGAGAAGGTCAGCAAATTTACGAGTCTGTGCTATTTCAATTACGAATACTCAGGTGAGCGCGTGGGTCGTGCCCTTGTCGGCATGGACTTCGAAAACGAAGCAGCTAAAGAATCCTGCAAAGCCCTTCTCAACGTCATGGTCGGCGGCGACATTCGCGACGTCCGACCAGTCAGCGACGAGACGCTGAAGAGGTTGCTCGGGTGATTTCTCTGGTGCGCGTAGGAGGCTTGTGCAGGCTGCAAGCGTTGGCACATGGCATTGCTTACACACATTTCTAGACAGTCAATTTGAGCTGGGAAGCATTATGTAACTGGTGGTGGCCGATAGATGCCATTCAATGTCCCTTGGATTCAAACCGGAAGTGCACCGCTTAACTTGAACAACGGCCCAGATGCTGATTAGTATCAGCACTGGCTCCACCGTTCAAAACCGAGCCTGTGCCAAATGACCTATAAACATCTGAGTGAAAAAGTAGACAGACAATCTATGAAGCAGTAAAGCGGTGCAAGACTTACAGCATATAGATGTCATCTATGGTCATAGGAAAATCCAGCATCCGCGCCGCACTCCACACCCCACACTCTGGCATCAGCTTCGATTCCTTCGTCATTCCAGCACATGCCTCCGCCCTCCGTGCTGCTTCCGAGCTGAAGCGTCAAGTGCTGTCCTCGTCGTCGCCAAAACAAATTTCATTTGTTTCGCCAAACAGCAA
The DNA here is from genome assembly GCF_039830215.1 of Rubritalea sp. NCBI lineage: Bacteria > Pseudomonadati > Verrucomicrobiota > Verrucomicrobiia > Verrucomicrobiales > Rubritaleaceae > Rubritalea > Rubritalea sp. The sequence continues at coordinate 8,401 of NZ_JBDOPO010000192.1, forward strand.
ACCATCGCTTCAGCATGCTGGTAATTCACCATTCCAAAAAGCGGGTGTCGGTCGTAGGCTCCTGGGCAAGCAAAGCTCAACGTCCCCAGGTTCCATTCCTATCTTTAGCCGCTAAACCTTCCTTCACGTAGCACCCCCAGACCACCCCCTCCCTTGGCTTTAGTGGGGTCTGTTTCGCAAAGCTC
>NZ_JBDOPO010000125.1:0-8572 GCF_039830215.1 Rubritalea sp.
CTCTGGTGGTGAGCGATCACGCGTTCTGTTAGCTAAAATTCTCAAGCGCGGTGGTAACGTACTCGTTCTGGACGAACCGACCAACGACCTCGACCTAAACACTCTGAGATTGTTAGAAGAAGCTCTTGCACACTTTAAAGGCTCAGTCCTCGTAGTCTCGCACGATCGCTATTTCCTCAACCGAGTCTGCACTGGAATCCTCGCCTTCGAAGACGACGGATCGCTCCCTTTCTCACCAGGATCATACGATTACTATCTGGAAAAGAAAGCTGAGCGCGACAAGCAAAACAGCAATTATTCGAAACTCACCACCAGCAAGGACAAACCTAAGAAGGTAAAGCCAGCTGAGAAACCACGTAAACTAAAGTGGAGTGAGGAAGAGACACTCAAAACAATTGAAGAGGACATCCTTGCCGCGGAAGAAGAGGTCGCAGCACAGGAGGCTGTCATCGCAGCTCCAAACTTCTACGCCGAGCACGCTAACGACTACCAAGAGTTTGAAAAGAAACTCAACGAGGCCAAAGAAAAGGCAACTGAGATCTACGCACTATGGGAAGAACTAGAAGCGGTGAAGGCTGCATACGATGAGTACATGAATAGCTAGTATTCGGACATGAGCTTTCCACGAATCCCAAAAAAGGCCGAGAAATTTTTCCTTTCAAAATCGTGGGAAGATCATTTCGACAGCGCCCGACTGAATCGCGGTAAAATGCTCTTCTCTAACGAAGACGCCAGAATTGATAACATCCTGGTCGATGTCGACAGTGCGAGCTTTGCCTTTTTCACAGTCACGGGCTCCTACGCCTACGAGGTAGAAGTCAACTTCACCACTAATCAGCGGCTCTACACGTTTTGCGATTGCCCAGATGACGAGAAGTGCAAGCACATCGCAGCGGCTCTTTACACACTAGAAAGACACATTGTAGAGAGCCGACCAAAGATCGAGCATGCTGAATTGGTTAAGCCAGTACTGTCTGTCGATTCATGGTTAGATAGCCTATTCCAATCAACGGACAAGGAGACTGGCCAAGGCTCGGAAGACGATTTCCCGCCAAACTACAAGGACCGCATCATTTACTTTCTCGGTGCTGAGTATGATTACGACCCCGTGGCCCTTCATGCTTATAAAGGACGATTACAAAAAGACGGCACCTACAAAATCACTGCACACCGCGTAAGAACCGATTACCAAGAATACAACAAGCCGAAGTTCATCACTAATGTCGACCTCAGGTTACTCAACCAGATCTCTTTCGCTTCAGGTAACGCGTATGGTGCATCCTCTGTTAGAATCACCTCACCTAAGTTCGCAGACATCCTGCTCGAATGCCTCGACACTGGACGAGTAATCGTAAAAAAAGCTGACTCGGTTCATGACAGGAATGCCACCTACCTACCACTGGAATTAGGCGAGGATAGAACTCTCACCCCAAACTGGAGCAGCATTTCTAACAATGCGCTCAAACCGACTCTCTTGATCGACCCTAAACCTGATGAAATCATTTATAGTGAGCCTAAGGTCTACATTGACCGCAGCCAAAATACCGTCGGGAAAATCATCCAAACCCACTCAGATCCATTCCTCAAACAATGGTTACTCGGTCCTAACATCCCCCAAAGTGATCTTGAAAAGGTTCACCAACTGATCGAACAAAAGCCTAACACCACTGCTCCCAAGAAGAGAAGTGGTAAGAAACTAAGCACAGCCATCCCCCAGCTACCAAAGCAGCACATCCTAGAGAACTGCACACCAACACCGGTACTGAAAATCGAAAGAACCGACGCCAGCTCCCCTACCCATCTCTTACTCAACAGTCCCGCTGCCAATATACTCATCGGCACTCTCAGTTTTCGTTACGCTGAGCACAGCGTGCCGGCTGAACCATTTTCTGAAAATTTCACCACTTCCTCAGCTGATAAAATCACCACCATTCATCGTAACCAGAAGCAGGAACAGAAGTTACTTCAACAACTGAGGTTCGCTCCAACACTGAAGCTGGAAGACGTCTTTGAGAACAAACTCATCAAGCAAGATTTTAGCCAATCCCGAATCTACTCAGACTCGGACGCGCTCAACACCCAGCAATGGATAGCCTTCATCAGCAGCGAAGTCCCGAACCTCGAGGCAGCTGGGTGGACGGTCAACATCGGTGAGCTCGACTACACATTGTTAGATTACGACAGTTTCTTTGAAGTCATGTCGCAGAATGAACTGAAGAACGAGTGGTTCAGGTTCGATCTAGGAGTGGAACTCAATGGTGAAAGGTTCAGCCTTATCCCAGCACTAGCCAATGCCATTTCCTCTGGCATGTACGAAGGATACGATTTCGACTCAGCGGGCGATGGCCTCATCGCTATCCCGCTCGACAAAAAGAACACCTTCATCAACTTCCCAGCCAAACGCTTCAAACTCATTCTTGATAAAGTGCAGGACATTTTCCAGCACATCAACGCCAAGGGAAACATTGAAATCCCACCTCTGCGGGCTGCAACACTGGTCGATGACCTCGACCTTGATAAGTCTAACCAAACCCTCTGCGACCTAGCCCAACTAGGCAACCAACTCAAAAACATCACTGGACTCCCTAAAACACGAGTCCCCAAAAACCTCAATGCCGAGCTCCGCGACTACCAAATCGTAGGGTTCCGTTGGCTCCAATTTTTAGCCAGACACAAACTCCACGGAGTACTGGCTGATGACATGGGACTGGGTAAGACAATCCAAGCCCTCACCCATATTCTTGCTGAGAAGAATGCCAAGCGGAACAACAAGCTCCCCACCCTCGTGGTGGCTCCCACCAGTGTGATTCCTAACTGGACGATCGAAGCGGCTAAGTTCACTCCCTCGCTTAAGGTTCTCTTACTCCATGGTAGCGATCGGCATCTCAAACTCAGTGAGATCAGCAAGCACGACATCCTCATCACCAGCTACGCCCTGCTCCAGCGCGATGAGGCTATCCACAAAAAGCAACAGTACCACATCGCCATCCTAGACGAGTCACAGTACATCAAGAACGCTACCGCCAAGACCACCAAAGTCGCCTACAAAATCCAGGCCAAGCAACGCATATGCCTCTCCGGCACCCCAATGGAAAATCACCTTGGTGAACTCTGGAGCACGTTCAACTTCCTGATGCCAGGTTTACTCCAGTCTAACAAGGAGTTCACATCCACCTTCCGCAGACCGATCGAGCGCCACTCTGACACAGCCAAACAGATCAGTCTCAACCGCCGCGTGGGTCCACTCATCCTCCGCCGCACCAAGGACGTCGTCGCCAAGGAATTACCACCAAAAACGATCATCCCCCATCACATCTCACTCACTCAGGAGCAAACAGACCTCTACGAGAGCGTGCGGGCCACCATGGACAAGCGCGTGCGTGATGCTATTTCAGACCAAGGCCTCAGCAAGTCACAGATCATCATCCTAGATGCCCTGCTCAAGCTGCGCCAGATCTGCTGCCACCCTCAGCTTCTTAGGTTCAAAGAAGCGCAGAAAGTGGAGTCATCAGCCAAGCTAGACTACCTAACTGAGCTACTAGGCCCCCTGATAGAAGAAGGAAGACGCATCCTCATTTTCTCACAATTCACCACCATGCTCGCCATGATTGAAGAACATCTACATAAAGAGAAAATCGCATTCACCAAGATCACAGGTTCCACCCGCGATCGCCAAACTCCTGTTGAACAATTCCAGTCCGGCAAGATCCCAGTCTTCCTCATTTCACTCAAAGCAGGCGGCACTGGGCTCAACCTAACAGCTGCCGACACAGTCATCCACTACGACCCGTGGTGGAACCCAGCAGCCGAGAATCAAGCAACCGATCGCGCCTACAGAATTGGCCAAGACAAGCCCGTCTTCGTCCACAAGCTCATCTGCCAAGGCACCATCGAAGAGCACATCCAAGAGCTTCAAGCAAAGAAAGCCAAGCTGGTCGAGTCCCTGCTCTCAGGATCGACTAACAAACTCAGTCTCACCACTGAAACGCTCAATGGTCTTCTCGCTCCTATAGAGGCGTGATCATTAAGGCCTCTTCTTTCAGAAATAACCATATTGGAATATCTGGATATTCATCGGTGGCTGAATCCACCGAAAACAGACTAATACAACGTAAAAAAAGACACCTCAGTACTGAATTGAAAGCACGTCTCGTCAGTGAAGCCCTCTAGGGGATTCGCTCAGTAAACGACATAGCCCAGGAAAAATGATGTAGCTCTGTCCTAGGTCAGCCAGTGGAAAAAGGAGTTAGATTCTCGAATGGATGAGTTCCTTGAGAGCTCTAACACCACCAAGAAAGAGTTGAAAAAACTCGAATCAAAGAGGCTCAGATGGAGCGTAAAGTGGGACAGCTCAAATTGATTCGCGAACTCAGAGATAGAGGATATGAAGTCGGCAGAGAGTGAGTGCGTCGGTTGATGAGGTTTCTAGGAATTCAAGCAATGGCTCCCAAGCCTAACACCAGAAACGTGGAGAGACACAAATGATTTACCCATCCCTATTCAGAGACACTTCTATGACACCTGCTGATGTAGCCTGGTCACTGACATCACTTATGAACCAATACCTTGATGGATCGCCTATTTGGTTACTGTGATGGCTATCGACGCCAGCACTGGTAACGAGCTCAAGATGCAAGTCAAAGGGACGCTCGTCTCATTAGCTTTAGCACACGGAAAACTTTTGCCACCACCACTTCAGCTAAAATCTATTGCGTTAACTGAGATAGTTGCTCCAAATCACCCCAGATGGCGACATCAAATAGATGTGCCGATTTTTTGTGTCTTGTAAATTATCGTCGGCACTCACAATACTTTTCAAACTTATGGAAACACGCGTCCACCTACCCGACTCCGAACCACCAGCAACAATCCGCGAAGTAGTCGCCGCACTCAAAAAGCAAAAACTCATGCCCAAACACGACAAACAAAGCTGGGGCGACTGGATCAACTTCGAGAACAAGAAAACTGTCATCTCCATCGAATCCATCCGTGGGCTCACTACCTCCGCAACCATCGAACAAGCCGAAGGAGAAGACGAAACTTTCGTCACCATCATCGCTGCCTTCCGCAAACTTGGCTGGTCCGGCGAAGACGAAGACGGAACCTACGCGCTGTAGCGCTCAATTGGGAATTGGGAATTACGAATTGAGAATTAGCAATGAAATCTGATAACTCACTTAAGCTGAAATCATACGCGTTTGCTCTTCGCTGTATTAAATTATCCGAGTTTCTCCAAAATGAAAAAAGGAGTATGTTCTTTCAAAACAAGTTCTACGTTCAGGCACATCGAATGGTGCTAATATTGAGGAGGCTATTGGGGCTCAGAGCGACAAAGATTTTTATGCCCAACTAAGTATTTCATACAAAGAAGCCAGTGAAAGTCATTATTGGCTCAGATTTCTCAGAGATTCTGGGTACTTAGACGACTCTCAGTCATCATCCCTCATACAAGATTGCGATGAACTACTAAAACTCAACGGCAGTATCCTAATTACTCTCAAAACTAAATTGAGCTGAGCGTCCTGATTTCTAATTCGTAATTCCTAATTTTAACAATGTATCATTTGATCACTATTGGCGGCGGGGCCGCTGGCTTCTTTGGCTCTATCACCGCTGCTGAAAATGGCGCGGAGAGCGTCCTTATGCTGGAAAAATCCTCTAAGCTGTTAGGGAAGGTTAAAATCTCTGGTGGCGGTCGCTGCAATGTCACCCACCATTGCTTTGACCCAAGGGAACTCAGCAAGCACTACCCGCGAGGTGAGAAATCACTGATTGGACCGCTACATGGTTGGGGCGCCCAGGACACTGTCGATTGGTTTCAATCTCGCGGGGTAGACCTCAAGACCGAGAAGGACGGCCGCATGTTCCCCACCACTGATGATTCCCAAACTATCATCGATTGTCTTACTAAAGCGGCAAGAGACGCTGGTGTGAAAATCGAGACATCCAATGGTGTTTCATTTATTGAGAAATTAGGTGATAATGAGTCCGATGGTGCGCGCTTCATCGTACACACGGACAAAGGGCAACGCCACCGCGCGCGTTGTATTTTGCAAGCAACTGGAGGCACACGCTTGGCTGCTGGCGCAAAATTAGCCGAACAGCTTGGCCACCAGTTAGAGCCCGCCCTTCCATCACTCTTCACCTTCAAGATAGACCACCCTCTCATCAAAGACTTACCCGGGGTAGCCGTTGCAGACACAACGGTCTCTGTTATAAAATCGAAACTCAACTCTCGTGGACCGTTACTTATAACCCACTGGGGTGTCAGCGGCCCGGGGATTTTGAGGCTTTCAGCTTGGGGTGCTAGGGAGCTCTCAGAGCTGGATTACAAGTTCACCCTCGTGGTCAATTGGCTCCCTGACATTGATGCCGCCACTACCATCACACAGCTCAGATCAGATTGGGGAAAACGCCAACTCTCCACACGCTGTCCGTTCGAACCCATTTCAAAAAGACTATGGGCCAGAATGCTTGAAGTCGTTGGGATTCCAGAAACGCAAATCTGGTCACAGCTTTCCAAAACCCATACGCAAGCGCTTTGTAAGCTACTTAACGTTTGCCACCTACCAGTCGACGGAAAGAGCGTCAACAAAGACGAATTTGTCACAGCCGGTGGCGTAGAACTCAAAGAGATCAACCTCAAGAGAATGGAAAGTAAACTATGTCTAGGCCTCTATTTTGCCGGCGAGGTAATGAACGTCGACGGCATCACTGGTGGCTTCAATTTCCAGAACGCCTGGATGAGCGGTCATCACGCTGGAATTGCTATTGCTGCAGACTACTAAAAGCCTCACACATCTAATCCCCCCTGTCTATCCCACATGGCTTTAACCATGTGGGTCTTTTTTTGCCCAAATCTAAAATATTCAAAAAAATTTGTATTTAAGTGCATATTCTAGTTAGAATCTTTCTCGATATTCTTATTTTTAGTACTTACTTGATCAACCTATTCCCATATAAACACTGACACTAACAACTAAGATTCTAAGTAAAATTGAATTTCAAACTTTACAAATTAACTTTTTTAATAAAATGTCTTTATAAGTCATGAAACAATTTGCCATCGTCACATCAGCCGTAGCAGCATCGCTGAGCCAAATGGCTCCAGCCGCTAGCGAAACCGACACTCTGCGCACTCGCTGCGCCACTCAGGAACGCCAGATCACTCAACTCGAGAAAGAGATCGACTCACTGCACGAGCTCTTGGCTAAAAATAATGCTTCATCCCAGCGATTCGCAGCCGTGAAAGCACCGGTGTCTGGACCAATGAACACGACCAACTACACGGTGGCCAAAGGTGACAGCCTGAGCAAAATTGCCCGTAAACATGGAGTATCACTCAATGCGTTGATGGCTGCGAACAGCGGCATCAATCCTAACAAACTTCGTATTGGTCAGACTGTTAATCTGCCAAATTCTGCGACATTTAGCCAAAATGGACCAACACCAGCCCATCCTGCTAGTATTGCAAAAGCGGAAATTCTCCCCGCTCCTATTCCAGCAACGACACACGCTGAAGTTCCAAAAGCACTCGTGAACACACAGGACTATGTCGTACAAAAAGGTGACACTCTCTACGGCATCGCACGTAAAAACAACACAAGCGTGGCTAACATTCTCGAACAAAACCAAGGACTTGACCCACGCAAACTGCGCCCAGGTCAAAGCATTGCTATTGCGACAGCACAATCTAGTTCAGTCGTAAAAAAGGCTCCAGCCTTGGCAAAGCAAATACCAGAGCCTAAGCCTGTGTCGCAAAAAGAAACTCCTAAGAAAGAGATAGCAAAAGCTGACCCGCCTAATCAGTCAACTCAACAAGTAAAGCACACACCAAAGCAAATCGAGGTTCGCACTGTTTCAGTGAAACGACAAATGACCTTTGCCGAGTTTGCTACTACTTACGGATCTACTGTTGATCAAATCAACACAATGAACGGACTCAAACTCACTAAAGGCACCGTCCTTGCCCAGGGATCTGAACTCTATATTCCGAATAACCAGCACTAAGCTCGTTCTTTATTTAACGAAGGCCACGCTCAGAAGTTTCAACTTCTGGGCGTTTTTTGTGTGCAGCATTCTCTCGCCAGATTTCATCGTTAACGAACGCTTGGAAAAAGCAGTATCGACTTAGACACCCATGGTATCTAGCGCAAGTTCTACTGAAAAACAGTAACCGCTACCTATGGTTCCTTTTAGTTCTGCGGATCAATTCCCCTATCACCGATATCCTTCAGCTCTGTTGTGAGCAGTACTATTCGAGCAACAACTCCATACGTATTATTTGTATGTTTTTAGCACAACACATCACACGAGAAAAAATCTATATCGGCGATATTGGAATATACCGAGGGAATGGCTCCGATGGACCTACTCACTAGCCATGACTGGCATTTTAACTTCGCGGAAATGGCTAATGAAGCGGCATTCAGCGTAGAATCCGTCGCATCAATCACACAGTCCATCCACTCTTACGACGATCTAGCAGGTTGGGCCTATGCCAATTTTTTAAGAATCACCGCATAGCAATGAATGGCCGTCTCCTCGACAAATTCAGAACACTACACCTATG
>NZ_JBDOPO010000136.1:0-8569 GCF_039830215.1 Rubritalea sp.
AAACTAGTGTGAGAGAGTTTCTTTACAAAGATAATGGGAAGAAATACTTGTTATGTAATCTTGTAAGCTATTCAGTATCGGCTCCATTAGTGTTATCAAGCCAGCCACTGTTGATAGTGAATAATGGGAATTCGTGGACTCTCGTTCCTGAATTCATGCTTAACGACGATCACGACCCCAGACTCTTAAATAAACAAAAAATTGATGATTTAAGAAAGCACTTAAATGTGGCTGAGGCTAGACTTCATGGCCGGCTATTGGAAAAATCCGTCGATGGAACGAGCTTGCTCAGAAAGCCTCTGACGGTGAGAGACCGACCTCAGATTATAGCCTTTTATAAGGGCTACGTGGAAAAATTAGCGGAGCAAAAACTAGTAGACGCTGTCGGATTTATGGCTTACACATCTAAAGAACCGAAGTATTTACTATCTACCGTGGGGGCTGATGCTAAGAGATGGAAGAGTCTGACTAGTCGATCAGAGTTGCATACCGTTTTGTTAGGAAAAGAAATTGCCTTCATTGTTCTGAAGGAAAGCTACCTGGATAATACGAGTGTGGATTTCATCGCTTGCCCAGTTGTGGCTAGCAGTAAGCATGGTCATAGACTACTCCCGCATTACTTTAGGTATGAGCATGGCCGAGGAGAACAGATAGCTAACCAAAATATGCTCAAGGATATGGAGAAAGCTTTGGGAGGCGTAGTTCACAAAAATTACCTAGAGCTAGCAAAAAGTTTCACACAGATGGTAAATCAGGAACTAAAACAAGATGATTACAATGATGGAAAGTAGTGGGGGGATGGAGGTCGGAAATCATATTGAGCAGGCTATCGCCAAGGTGGTACGTGGTCAGGATGGATTGATTCGGCGTTTAGTCTGTTGTTTAGGTGCTGGCGGGCACGCCTTGCTAGAGGATTTTCCTGGTACTGGTAAAACGACATTAGCGAAGGCTCTGGCTTCAACTATTGGTGATGCTAACTTTCAGCGGATACAGTTTACCCCAGACCTTCTCCCGTCAGATATTCTCGGAGTTTCGATACTTAACCCTAAATCAGGTGAGTTTACATTTCATCGTGGTCCGATTTTTTCCAATATCTTGCTGGGGGATGAGATAAATAGATCCTCGCCACGGACGCAAAGTGCGTTGTTAGAGGTGATGGCTGAGAAGCAGGCTACTATCGAGGGGGTACGTCATGCTATGGAGGGGCTATTTTTTGTGATAGCGACGCAGAATCCAGTGGAATTTCGTGGAACCTATCCATTGCCTGAAGCTCAAATGGATAGGTTTTCTATGCTGTGCTCTTTGGGGTATGTTGGAATAGAAGATGAAATGAGTATTCTGACTGACCAACAGGGGGGGGCACATCCAGTTGAGGATGTAGAGCCAGTGGTTAGCCATGAACAAGTAATAGAATGGCAGCGTGCCGTTACCGATGTGAGAATAAGTGAGGAGCTCAAGCATTACATTGTTAGTCTCTGTGCCGCGACTAGATCTGTGGAGGATGTGAAGCTGGCTGCTAGTCCGCGTGCGTCTATATCGCTGATGAAAGTCGCGCAGGCGATGAGTTTGATGAGGGGAGTCGATTTCGTGACGCCCGAAGTAATTCAGGAAGTGGCAGTAGATGTGATAGCACATAGGCTGGTTCTAGAAAATGAATCTAAATATTCTGGCCGCACTGGCCGCTCAGTGGTTGAGGAATTACTGGCGACATTGCCGGTACCTGTGTAGGTAATTTTTTGGTTTATCTATGAGTGATAAATTGCAGAGGCGGTTGTTCCATATATACAACGTTGGTTCGTTGTTCGTATTTGGGACGAAGCAACGCGTTTCACCATTAGGTTGGCTATTGTTAGGTGGAGCTTTTTCGGTAGGCTTCATGTGTGTGATGTACCCTCGTGACACACTGTTTCGGCTTTTCGGGATACTGGTAGCGCTGATCATTGTGGCTTTTTTTGCGGCACTCTCCAGACGTTCGAAGGTGCGCGTAAGGCGGCATATGCCAGCATATGGAACTGTGGGTGAAATTCTTGAATACACGGTGGAATCCAGTAACTCTGGGAGGTTTAACCTCACCAATTATTACTTGCAGGATCTAGCTCCGGATCCACGGCCGAGTAAGGAACTCTTTTTAAATTCGCGTGAACCCGGTGAAGAATTAAGAAATGCTTTCGACCGAAGGTATTTAGCGTACCGATGGATGTGGATGACGCGCCGCCGTCTGCTCTTTAAGTCCAAGCCCATGATGGGAAAACCGTTGACTGTAGGGGGGAAGGCTTCATTTCAAATGCAGTTTTCACCATTGAGGCGAGGGGTGATTCAAATGGATAGGATGCAGCTTATATTACCCGACCCCACTGGGGTATTTCAGCGTGTGAGTGTGGTTCAGCAGGAGGCCGACACATTGATTGTTTTACCTAAACGCTACACCTTTGATGGGATAAATTTTCATGGCCAGTCGAGAAACCAGCTCGGTGGCGAATCTACCTCATCACTTGCTGGTCAGAGTGGTGAGTTTGTTTCGCTACGTGAATACCGTCCGGGTGATCCACCAAAGCATATTCATTGGCCGAGTTGGGGAAAATCTGGAAAGCCGATTATCAAAGAATACGAAGAAATCTTTTTTCCTCGTTATGGTCTAATTTTAGACACAGCGGTGCGCGCTGAGCATGAAGATGTTTTTGAGGAAGCCATTTCGATCGCTGCAACGTTTGCCTGTAGCGTGGACACAGAGCAAGCTTTGCTGGATCTGATGTTTGTCCAGCAGGGGGCGCGTGTGCATACTGTTGGTAAAAACGTAGAGCGAGTGGACAAGATGCTTGAGGTGTTGGCGGGCTTAGATATGGAGAGTAAGCCAGATTGGGAGGAATTGAGAAAAATGGTTTTGAGTCATTCGGATTCATTGACGACCTGCTTTGTCGTTTTGTGCGGATGGGATGAGCAACGAGCGCAGTTGATAAATCGCCTCGCCGCCAGTGGCGTGCAACTCTGTGTCCTATTAGTGAAATCTGGTGAGGAATCGGTGCTATTGGATGGTTGTCGTGAGCCTATCGTTGAAATAGAAGTCGGCCGGGTGGAAGCTGGACTTTCCGCTTTGACGGGGCACTAATGGTGGGGCAAAACTTTAGCAGCTCAAACAAAAGTTGTTGCGTATTTTGCCGATGACAGTATCAGTGACTTGAAAACAATATTTTAGATTTTATGGCAGACAAGGAAGATAAGAATTCGGAAAACGTAGGTGGAGCATTCTACGTAGATAGCCAGTGCATCGATTGCGATCTTTGCCGTGAGACAGCTCCTAATAACTTTACTCGTGAAGATGACGAGGGCTACTCCTATCTCTACAAGCAACCTGAAAATGACGACGAGCGCGAACAGTGTATCGAAGCTATGGAAGGCTGTCCAGTTGAGGCAATTGGTGACGATGGCGCAGAATAATAAGCCATCTGATTCAAAGAAAAAGGCACTCCCGCACACTATGAAGTGGATGCGGGAGCTTACTTTACGCCAATGGCGTCATGGGGATCCCGTTACGGACCTCAATAGAAATATCCATCAAGCCTCGGAGCACCTAGATAAGCTGCTTTCAAAAATGGGAGTGTCAGGTGGGATGGATGAACAAAAACTACGTAGTGCTTGGGTGAAGGTTGCTGGTGACTTTGTGGCCAAGCATGCCGAGCCTAAATCTCTTAATAAAGGTGTGCTGGTTCTCACTGTGATTCAGCCGTCCATGCGTTTTCATTTAGAGCAAATGAAGGGGAAGTTGCTTAAAAACTTCAGTGATGAGTTGGGCGAGGGCATCGTTAGGCAAGTTCACTTCATAGTCGGTTAATCCATTTTGATCGATTCTTGAAATTTCCCCAGACCGAGAGTATGGAGTGTGCGTGAGTTCACATGATTGGAATTGGATCTTTGATTGGTCAGGTACTTTAGTAGACGACATGGCATTGGTGATATGTGCCACCAATCATGTAATGCGAGTTTACGATAAACCGGAGTGGGATCGCGAGAGCTTCCGCAAGTGCTTTCGTTTACCGTATGAGGAATTCTATAATGAATTCATTCCTGGAGTTGAGCTCGATGAGATAGAAAATCATTTTCGCCAAGGTTTTGCATTGTCTCAGAAGGCTGTTCCAGTGCTGCAGCATGCCGAGGATTTCCTGGAGTTCTTAAAACAGCAAGAGAGCAGAATGTTTGTGCTCACCAGCATGTGCGCGACAGCTTTTTCTGAGCAAGTGACTGAGCTAAAGCTTAACCACTATTTTGAGGGGACTTATGCAGGAGTTTTGGATAAGCGCGAGCTGATTGGTGAAATACTCAAAGACAATGGGCTCGACCCCCAAAAGACCATTTTCGTCGGAGATATGACACATGATATTGAGACTGCTCACCATGGCGGAGTGTTCTCGGCTGGAGTTCTTACTGGGTATAACCAGCGCGAACTGTTGGAGTCGGTTATGCCCAATTTGATTTTAGAAGATTTAGCCGAGTTTAAAACAATTCTAACTAATGAATCTAATTGGCAGAGTTTGATGGAGGAAAAAGTATGAAGGATACAATTTTAGTAAAAGGTCTAGAGGTGCCACTTCACATTGGGGTGCCAGACGAGGAACGTGAACAACCGCAAATTCTTAAAATCCATCTTGAGTTAGTTCCTGGAAATAGCTTTTCAGGTCTGGATGACGATATAGAGAAAACTGTGAATTACTATGCGGTTTCATTACGGGTGAAAGAGCTCGCCGCTGAGCGCCCACGCAAGCTGATTGAGACGCTCGCCGAGGAAATCACAGAGATGATCCTCCGTGAGTTTGCTGTGTTAGAAGTGTTATTGGAGATCGAAAAATTCATTCTACCCGACACCGATTTTGTTGGGTTGAAGATGCTCCGTAAGCGGAGTTAGATGATTTTTAAATCCCGGTTGATACGGGTGTAAGAACCTGCTGGGAGTTGTCCAAGTGTGAGGTCCCCGATTTGGGCTCGATGTAGAGCTATGACCTTATTGCCAATGGCGTGAAACATCCTTTTTATTTGGTGGTAACGCCCTTCGTAGAGCGTGATTTCGACACTGGTGTCACTAAGAATCGTTAGCTCTACAGGGCTTGTTGTTAAGTCCTCAAAGGCGAAATAGATACCTTTAGAGAAGATCTCAGCGCAATCGTCTCTGACTGGGTCACGCAGCTGAACTTGGTAGACTTTTGGAACTTTCTTGTCTGGCTCAGTGAGCGAGCGAGACCAGCGGCCATTATTCGTGAGTAATAGCAATCCGGTGGATGCAAGGTCGAGTCTGCCTGCGATATGTAGATCAGCAGCGTATGGTTCATCAATGAGCTCGATGACTGTTGGGTGTTGCGGGTCGCTTGTTGCGCTAAGATAACCAGCTGGCTTGTGCAGCATGAGATAGATTGCTTTATTTTTCTGAAGCAGTTCTCCGTCCATTGCTACCGTGGTGAAGTGATCCACCTCGCAGCGGTGGAATAGCTCTACTTGGCCGTTGACTGAAACCACGCCAGCGTCAATTTTCTGTCGGACAGTTTTTTTACCCAAGCGAGTTTGGTGGCTCAGAAATCGATCAAGTCGCATAATGTGAAGTGCATTAAGTTTACCTTAAAAACTATAGCCCATTGAACCACTATTACGTGAATTTGTATTTCCCGAGCTCGCGCTGGATGGGCTAGGTGAGCTGGGGTAGCGACCGTATTTAGAGTCACCAGTGGTGGTTGCCGCGCCAAGTAGGCCTGTCACTGCCGCGCCAGCAGCAGCACCAGACCAGCCACCCATCAGCCCTCCAATGCCAGCACCGACGGCACCGCCTTTGACTGCGCGCGAGGTTTTTTCTGGTGTTGAGCAGCACGCCAAAGTGAAAGCCACTACGGCACACAGGGGTTTGGCTGAACTAAAATGCATGAATTTCAAAATGTTTGGAAATTTATTGATTGGGTGTGAGGTCAGGGAGGTCCTTGAGTGTCACGTAGCCTTTTGATTGCGTATCAACTTGCTTGAAGGCATCACGCAGTTCTTTGATGAAGGCCTTGTGGGCATAGACATCCTTGAGGGAGATGTAACCTTTGTTTGTAGAATCAAGAATCGGGTACTCATGTTTTGCACGCGCTTTGTCTTTGGCGTGTTTGTGGTACTCTTGTTTTGAAACTGAACCGTTACCGTCTAAATCGAATTCCTTAAATAGATTAGTGACAATGCTCTGAATGAATTCCTTTTCAGTCAGTTTACCATTGCTGTTTTTATCAAAATCGGCAAACAACGAAAGTTGGTGAGCTTCACGTTTTTTTGCGTGCGAGTCGTTAGTTGGTGCTGCATTCAGTGCGCCGCAACTTAGGATTAGGAGTGTGACCAAGGCAATTCTCATTGAGTCGGACTATGCGCAAGAATAGGCATGAGCCCAAGTAAAAAGCTCTTTTTGAGTGAAGCCTGGCACAACTGTCTTGCAAATCTGTAGTGGTACAGTATTTCAACCCGCGTTGAGAGACCTCCTTACAAACCCTGCTTGGACTGATGATGACCTTGGCTCACCCTTACCGGATGATCGCCATGCCATCTCAGTGTGCCTGCCTACGTGGGATGCTGTGCTGGGTTATGAAGAGGGGCGAGACAAAGTAATTAAGCGTTTACGCTGTGGTTACCCTCGCTTTTTCAAGCACCCTTTAGTTGAACGGCTATTTAGCACGGCAGCTGATCAGCTTGCTGTAGAGTCTGAGCGTGTTGTGGTTTTCCCTCACCGTGCTGCAGCACAGCGCGCTTTACGCTTCGTCGAAAAACGCACTGGAGCTGCTGCTCGCATTGTTAGCTACGATGGAATGCAGGCTCTGATCGTGCCCGAAGCTGCTGCTGTAGTCGCCATGGAATACTGGCGCTATACAGGCGAGATTGTGAGTAGCCGACAGGCTCTCGATGTTTTGGACGGGGACGGAGTTTGGAAGTATGATGTCACCGAGCTGCGCGAAAGAATCGCAGGCTTTGGCAGTTACGGAGCCGAAGATGTCTATCTATACGAAAGTGGAATGTCTGGAGTCTATGCTGTGCACCGTGCCGTGACCGGTATGTTTGCTGGCAAAAAGACTTTGCAGCTAGATTTCCCCTACGTCGACGTATTGAAAATTCAGAACCACTTTGGAGCTGGGGCTGTGATGCTCAACGATAGTGTAGGGGAGTCGTTCGATGAAGCGCTGAAGCGGATTAGCCAAGGCGAATTTGCCGCAGTTTTTTGTGAGGTTCCTAGTAACCCGCTATTGCGTTCTGTGGACCTTCAGAAGGTGCATCAAGCGTGCCGTGATGGGGGAGTTCCACTAGTTGTGGATGATACTATTTGTAGTGTGCTCAACGTTGACGTAGCGCGCTATGCAGATATTGTAACCACTTCTTTAAGTAAGTGGATTTCAGGGAAAGGTGACGTTCTCGCCGGCTGTATTCAGCTCGTGAAGTCTTCACCATTCTACGATGACTTTGCGCAATTTTTTGTTGATGACTGTGAAGACGGTAGCCGACTCTACGCTGCAGACGCAGCTGTGTTAGATGAAAACTCTAAAGGTTTTTTAGAAAGAATGGCACCGGTGAATGCTAATGCAATGGCATTGGTCGAGTTGCTTCAGGCACACCCTGGTGTTGACGAAATTTGGTATCCGTCACTAAGTACACCCGAGTTCTACGCTCAGGTCATGCGCGAAGGTGGAGGCTTTGGGGGACTAATCTCTTTCACCGTGAAAAACGAGAAGAGGTCAGCTAAAGTCTTTGATGCTATTGAACTTTCTAAAGGGCCGAGCTTAGGTACTGATTTTAGCTTGGTCTGCCCCTATACCTTGCTCGCGCATTACGACGAATTGGATTGGGCTGCAGGATGTGGAGTTGTATCTCACCTAATCCGCGTCTCAGTAGGTCAAGAACCGCAGGATGTTATTCTTTCTGCCTTTCAGCGTGCTCTCGATCTAGTCTAAGGCTGCGTAATTTTTTTCTGTAAGAGCTAATTTAGCTTAGGGCTGAAACTACTAATTTTTTGTTATTTTAGTTGGGGGTTAGTACGTTTGTCCGGTTTCCCATTCTTCTGCGATTTCCATAAAAACAGCGGTAACGAGGGGCTTACGTGAAGCCTCGTTGTGCAATAGCACTACGACTCTTGTCCTGTGCTTGATACAATTATTTGGCGTTTCGCACATGTTAGGTGTTCTAAGTCAGATCCAAAGATGGCTAGCGAGACTGAAGACGTTGATGCCTTCTGTAAGGTCTCTTCCAACCATCTTGCTAGCTTGGGAGCTGTACTTTTCAATGGCTTTAGCGATTTGCTCTTGAGCCGCGTTGAGATCAATGGCGCTGAAGATGCTTCTTATTGTTTCGGCTACCTCCTTTTTCATCGCTTCCTTGGGGGTGTTGGCTTGCACTTTCTGCTGATGGTGGTTCGCCATGGACTAGCAGTGAAGACACCCTTGTGAGCAGCTTTCAACCCACTGGGACATCTGAGGTGATTGATTCTGGAATACCAACTTCACGCTCTTTGGGGTTGGTAAAGAGCTCTCTGCAGTGCACGTCAGCTTCGGATAAAGCAGATAAAACATTCAGGAGCATA
>NZ_JBDOPO010000160.1:0-1999 GCF_039830215.1 Rubritalea sp.
AAAAGCGGCACGCACATCCTTTGGAACGAGGGTATGCGGTAGCTGTTTATGTAAGAGGAGCACGCCGTTGGGGTGACGACGTAGCCTCAAAAATGAGTCAGAACCGAGTCTTGGGCTAGTGCAGGCAGGCGACGCGCTTGCGACAGTGCTGTTGATCGTCCTGTCCCTATCTACCAATCCTCAGTAGAGGTAAAAGGCTCTTTGGCTTGACTTTATTACGCAGCCGCTTTCCGGGCGAATGACAATCCCACCTTGTACGAGTCTAGGAACTGATGTGTTCACTTCATATGGGCCTCCGGCGGGTAACGACCATCAGTTCAGAGAATACATGACTTGTTTGAGTGAACCTTCTTTACAAGTTCTGCGTACATAAATAAACGCTACAGCGCTCAGCATTGCTTAAGAGGAAAATAATGAGTTGCATGGCTTGTCAATCGAGGGATAAACATGATGACCACTTGGATGTGGTTTTCTCGTAGATTTGGATCGAAATATTTCAATCATCGTTTAAAGTGCCGAAAACGATGGCTACTATCACGAAATGCTCGAGAACTGTGTCGCGTGGAGCCACTCGAGCAGCGTCACCTAATGGCTGTCGTTGTGCCAGCCTATGAGATTACAAACCAGTGGGGAAATGAATTTGAAGCACGCATTACGCTTACAAATGTTGATGTACAACCGGTAAACGACTGGATGCTATCTTTTGATTATGCAGCAAGTATTACTGATGTTTGGGGGGCAACGCTTGTCTCGAATGACGGTGGCCGATATGTGATCGCGAATGAGGGCTGGAATAACGATTTAGAGACAGGGAGGTCACTCGTTTTTCATTTGCTGGGTTCTACAAATATACATGCCACGGAGATAGACGCGCCCACGAATTATGCAATCAATGGGAAAGCTGTTGGTGATGAAACCAATAATTCAACTCCTCTTGCTGGCGATATCCCTCCGCTTGGTGAGGAAGGTGGTGATTCGCCAAGCAATTCCAACACGGATCGATTCCAGGTGGGCTTCCATCGGTTGAGAGATTGGGGAGAAGCTTTTGTCGGTGAAATCACGCTCACGAATCATAGTTCAGGTGTGCTCACTGGCTGGGAGATATCGTTTGATTTCACTGGAGGGATTGACTCCCTCTGGAATGCGCGCCTTGTTAACGCTTCAGGGCCACGTTATACCGTTCGGGCACCCGCGTGGAATCAGGACCTAGCAGCCGGTGGCACAGTCACGATTCGTTTTCAGGCAACACCCGAACAAGAGGGCGTGGTGCCTCGGGCATTTGTTATTTCCGGAGTCTGTGACGGACCTTTGATTCAGTCTAATCAGGACTTTCAGGCACCGAGTAAGCTTCAGCGGCCCAGTATACAGCCCATAGCTGACACAATTGATGGCCATGGTGTTGTGTATGCCGTAGGGGCGTTGCAGGAAGATATTCAGGAGTTTGATCCAACTGTCGACCGTCTTGATTTTGGGTCACACTCGGCTCGTACGGTTACGCTGGCAAAAAATGAACAGGGCAAGGTCGCCTTTATTAATCCATGGACACAGAAGGCTTCGTTTCATGTGCTTTCAAACGTAAGCTGCTCTGATTTGACGGTCGATAACTTTTTTCCGCTAGACAATGAACATCTTCGGCAGGATATCGGTGGTGTTCTTTCGTGGGAGCGTCGGGTAGGACCTCGTGACCTGGACACGATCTATGTTCGTTCCCATGAGGTGGGCGTTCACGAACGAATTGAGGGATTCGATCCCACTTCGATGAAGATAAGTCTGCTCTACTTTGGGTCCCGCGATAGGCTTTTTGTTGAAGATACAGATGAGGGCTTGCTCATCTCGTCGGAGATCGCAGGTCAAAGTATTCTACTAGTCGGTGTGTCAAAGGCCTCGCTTGTCGGTAACAACATCGAATTCCACCACGATCAGGTGGTGGAATCACGGTTATTTGTTCCCTTTGGATTTCATGCCGACGACGTTGCGATAGTGAGTCGCGATATGCTGC
>NZ_JBDOPO010000330.1:0-1998 GCF_039830215.1 Rubritalea sp.
AAGGTTGAAGCTGAGGTCTTCTCCAGCAAAGAACGGTTCAGTGATTCCAACTTCACCTAACAACCCTCTGCCAGAATGTTCCGCTCGGGAGTTGAATTGCCACATTTTTCCACGGAGGTTGAGGTCACTGTAGGTCACACCTAACACGAGACCTTCATAGGAGTCCGTTCCAATATAGGCACTGGTGGTGATCGATTTGCCTTCTTCAAGCTCGATGTCCAGATCTAGATTACCGTCGTCGCGTGGTTGCGGTGTGACGACTACCTTCTTGAAGATTCCAGTATTGAGTAACCGGTTGGTTGCCTTGTCCGCAGCGTCAGCATCGTAAACCTTATTTTTCATGGGTTTGAAAAACCGCAGAATCCGGCGCGTCTGGGTGTCTAGGTGTCCACTGGCTGAGATGTCGCGGAGGATATAGCGTTTGCCCTGCTTAATCTGGAAGGAAAGTGTTGTGCTGTTATTTTGGTGCACAGGCCTGACGCTGACTTTGGCAAAATGGTAGCCAGTTCTGCGGAAGTAATTGCTGATTTCATTATTTATTTTGACAATGTTTTGAGTCGATGAGGGAGCTCCAATCAATGCGCTAAACTCGCTGCCGATCTCTTGTTCCGTAGCGTTTGAGATACCTGTGAATGTTGGACGATTGAGGGAATGAAGCTTGCCTTGATCAATGTCGAGTAAGACGTGGATTTTGCCTGTCTCTAAATCAATGTATTCATTTTCGACTCTGACTGCGGCTTGCCAATAGCCGAATGATTTCAGGTAGTTTTCGACATTAGTGGCACCGCGTTCTGTGTATTCTTTGATGTAGGGGGCATTCTTGAGTCCGACTAGTTCACCTTCCACGATCGGCTGGAAGAAGTAGTTTGTCAGAGTTTCGTTATCGATCGTCGTCTGAGTTTGTGAATGCACAGCCCCATAAAAAAGCCTTGGGCCAGTGTTGACCTTAAGGATGATTGTGTTTCCGCTAATGCTCCACTTGATGTTGACTTGTGAATATCCACGTCGGAGAAAAAGGCGTTTGAGGTAAAATACAGCATCATCGGCGCGCCATGAGGTAGCTGGTCGAACGGAAATGTACTGGAGCCTTGGCTTGAGTTGGTCTTCGTAGTAGGGAAGGCTCTCCTGATCGATTCCGACGATGCGAACCTCGGCCGCAGACGCTATGGCGCAGAGAATGGTGAAATAGATGACGAAGGCAATTTTCATTATCGGAATTTCAGGACAAAGACTACGAGGCCACGAGTTTGTTTTTCCTCATCGACTTGGGCGGTGATGTAGATGCGAGGATTAAGTTTGATCTTAGCGGAAGAAAATTTCCGTCCAGTGAATCCGTTCGTTTCGTTGATGTTGAATTCGAAGTCATCGATGCTGGAAAGAATAACTTCGAGGAGCTTGGTGCTACGGGACTGGCCTGATTCTTGTTTTATTTTTGCTAGAAATAATTGCAGAGCTCGTAGGGTGGCAGCCTGGCTGTTGTTGCTCAGGCCTTGGGCTGTGACTCCGGTGGCGAGGAGAGTCATGATGTCGTTTTTCGCGAGTGGTGGGAAGGAGGTGAATGTTGTTTTTGGATCAGTGGCGAGGCCGTAGACAAAGATGCTAGTGTCATAGTTACTGACGACTGATTTTCCCTGAATGTCGAGGGTGGGAATGAGACCGTTTCTTGGGTGGAACTTGATTTCACCTTTGTGGATTTTGAGTGTGCTGAACGGGAGTTTAGCGATGACGTCTTTAGCGTAAATAGTGCCGTCCAAAGCGGGTTCAGCTAATGTGCCCGTCGCTTTGAAGCCTCCCTCAATCTGTCCACCGGCGATGTTTCCGCGGATTAATAAGGGGTCTTCCATCTGTACTTTGAGGTCGAGCTTCCATTTATCGAATGGCTCAGGAATAGGGACTTTGAAATTCTTTGAATCAAAGGCCGGAAGTTCAACATCTGAGACTGCTGAGCTGGGAACCCCTATAGGTAAAATGTCTATGTCTTTGTAGAAGAGAGATTCC
>NZ_JBDOPO010000090.1:0-1996 GCF_039830215.1 Rubritalea sp.
AAAAGAGCTCGCCTCGCTAAAAACAAAAAGCCAGTAGCCTCACTTGAGCGGCTCGAGCAGAAGCAGATGCTCGCGGCAGATTCCGTTGATTTTAACATCAGCTTACTAAATAACCATACTGATGTTACTCACACTCCAAATACTCCAAATTCCTACTCCGCACCATGGACGTGGACATTAGCTGATGGCACAACACAAATCCAAGGATCGGGTCAAAAAAATAATTGGACTGCAGATCAAAACGGTCATCTTAATGAAATAAACGAGAACGCCAAAGGTGTGATCAAGACTGTTGAAGACTTTTATGGTCATCTTGCAGCTGGTTCAGTCGCCGAGGTATCAGACGATCTTGTTGCGTGTTTCTACTACGATCCTTCGAACGGGAAAGATCTACGGGAGGCGAGCCTATATAAGCCGGCTATCGAAAATGCTTGGGTTGGTTCAAGTGACAATCTTTATAGCCTCCTCGTTTTGAATAAGCGTTTTCCATCGACGGGTACAACCGGACTCGCAGCTCAGCGAGGTGGAAATGGGAATATCGCTGGGGCGATCGCTGGAGAATTAACCGATTCTCCTCACATCCCAGTTGGTTACGAATTCACTGTCTCTGATAAGGCGATCCAGGGTTTGACGCGAATTGTCGGTTTTCCATTTCAGGGTGACAGTCTTCTCCCACCAAATCCAGCTGTCTCCGCTGGCCAAGTACCAGCACTGGCTGTTTTCAATCGTACACATGGCTCCTTTATCAGTGCTGACCCTGATTTAGGGACACCTGTTTCCAGTCTTTCAGATTATGTGCCGACACTCAGTCAGTTTTTTAGGTTCACAAATGACAATCGGCCGCCATCAAGCGCTGCAATGCCAATTGATGTACTCTGGAATCTTCAGGAGAAGTACGCCACGGGATTTCAAACTCAACAGAGTCCAATCGATATTTTTTCAGAAATTAGTGGTATCGAAAATCTTGCATCACTCATTAACGATCCGGCCCAACCCACGAATCCTTTTTACGACGTTTTTCACAATCCTACCAACCCGGCTGATCAAGGATCGAATTACAACACGTATGAATTAGTCTGCACGAAGTTGCAGGGCTACTACTATAACAATGACATCACGAACCAAGACGCGATCAACATCTTTTATAGTGAATTTGCTGATTCGCTAATTCTTGCTCTTGGTCAAATCGACATGGCTACAGATCAAGCGGCTTACGACACCATCATTAATGATCTTGCGGTCGGATTGCGTGCACTGATGGCAATGAGCTACGACGCATCACCGCTATGGACATCTTATGGTGTTGGGTATGCAAATGCTGCCAATCCAATGGTGGGTAACAAAGACCCAAATATGCTAGTACCCCAGATCGACAGTCAAACCTTCCTTGAAACCTTTTCTGGACAGGAATTTCAACTCCTGAATGTCCATCTGCCAACCAACTTCGTCAATGTTATCGGAGAGCATCCGGCATCAGGAGAGCTCTATCCTTCAGAAGGGTGGTATGCTCTCAATGCTGATCAGCCTCTCAGTGGAATCCATTACATCGACACGCTTTCAGACAACGACTATCAGAGTCAGTACAGCATAACAACCTCAGGCACAGCTGTTCTCTTTCCACACGAGAACACCAGCAGCAACACGCTTTCAGCAGCTAGCATTGCTTCAGAAACAGCAATGCTCTCTGGCGCATCTGAACTCTCTGTTGGCGGACCGACTCTGGGTGAACTGCCAGGCCTGATCAATGATCAGCAAGTGCTTCCTGATTCGTTTGCCACGTACATTTCACTCGCTGGTGGTATTGACCTCGTATACGGTAGTGCATTCAATGATGTGATCATCGGGCCTGGCCATGGTGGGAGCACTGATGCAACATTCCATGGACGGCTAACTGTCAGTGCTGGTGCTGGGGACGACGTCGTTGCACCCGGAAGGGGTGGTTCCATTGTTGAACTGGGCTCTGGTGCTGACATTGTTGTGTTTGACACGAATGATC
>NZ_JBDOPO010000366.1:0-34235 GCF_039830215.1 Rubritalea sp.
TACTTCTTAGCTCCTGTGGTTGCTGCACAGGTGAAGCCAAGGCTCCACCTCTCCGTCCACTTCCGCAGTTTGCTGATATTCCAGTAGCGCCTACGAAGTAATTTTTTTAGCCGCTGAACTCCTCATGGGTTCGGCGGCTCTTTTTTTATGAGAACAATAATGTCAATTTCCCTAGCTTTTTCGGCATGTTTTGGTCTTAATTCCTGCCAAACTCTTGGTAGGACAATGCAAGTTCCCGGTAACTTGTTAGAGTCAGTGGGACGATCCGCTGGTCTCGCCTCGCATGAGGATACTTGCCCTCAATCCGAATTCGAGTGCTCTATCGAGCCCAAATTTGACTAAATTCCAAGAGATTGGCTGGAATTAAGCGGTGTGATGAGGAAATCTCTGTTCTTGAACTAGAGGGTGACTGCTCTGTTTGCTGGTGGTCTGAAAGGCATAGGTTTGTCTAAGTCGGTAGGTGAAATCGACGGATTACTTTTTTCTCGAGATTTAGCGCTTTCACTCGATGTTAGTAAGGGTAAAGCGAGTCAAGATTTGAAGAGTGCTGAAATCAAAATTGGAACTTTGCGTGAAATGTTTAATGAGGGGGATGTTATCGCTCTAGATCGCATTGAGTGTGTGGAGAAGTTGCGGTGCAAGTCAGCTTTGTTATTGCCAATCCTTCAGAAAATTCAGTTGAGTTAATGAGTGAGGAAAAGTGTTATTGGTATGTAGTTCGAGCTCAACCTAAACGTGAGCGGGTAGCGGCGCGCAGCCTTCGAGCTACGATGGGGCTAGAGGTGGTGTGTCCCTTGGTGAAGTTTCTTAAGGAGACTCGACGTGGTAGGGTGTGGTGGTCCGAGGCTATGTTTCCTGGTTACCTTTTCGCGAAGTTTAACAGAAAAGAGGATGAAAGGGGGGTTCGGTATGCTCGGGGGGTCTTGACTATTGTGAAGTTTGGAAAGTCAATGCCTGTCGTGCCTGATGTCTTTGTTGATTCGGTAACCGAGTTGCTTGGTGAGCAGGAAGAGGTCGTTATCGCTCATGATGTTGAAGTTGGGGCCAAATTTGAGCTGGCTGAAGGGCCTCTCAGTGGGCAAATAGGTGATGTAATGGAAGTTCTTCCAGGTAAAGAAAGGGTACGACTTCTTGTCGAATTTATTGGAGGTGCGCGCGAAGTAGAAGTGGATCTTATGTCACTTTTGTTGCCCGGTCGACCAGACTTAAAAAGATAGAATCAGCCACTGCGGTTATAGTTTCTTTTAAATTGTTCATTTATATTTGAACTTTTCTCCCAGCCTGCTGTTCTGTCCTATGGTTGATCACGTTTGCTGGTCAAAAAACATACTCAAAATAGTGGCTGCAGGTTTCTGAATGATCCCATTCAATACGACCATGGGCGGTAGCGTCGATTGACTAAGCATTATCTATACATTAGTAAATTGGGTATGTTAAGAATGAAATAATTCTTGCCAAGTGTGCAGGTGCGGTGTAGGCCGTTCACCGACATGAGTAATGCTCAGGCAGATAGTAGAAAAAAAAGCGTGATAAAAGGTCTCACGTGGCGTTGTCTCGCGACACTAACGACCTATCTGATCTCGTGGTTGCTCACTGGAGATATCGAGACCGCAGGTCAGATTGCGACAATCGAGTTTTTCCTCAAGTTCTTCATCTACTACATGCACGAGCGATTTTGGCAGTGGTTGCCAGTGCAAGGAGTTCGCTGGAAACAAAAATTCAAAAAAGCCAAACCATGAGCAATATCCACCCAGAGTATGAACGCCAGCTTCCGCAAGGGGCAAAAGAAGAGCTTTTAGGTCAGCGCGGACTGACAGTTTGGATGTATGGCCTCTCAGGTTCAGGTAAGTCAACTATCGCCAACGCGGCTGAGAAGGCGCTCAATACTCAAGGCCGATACGTTACAATGCTGGATGGAGATAATCTCCGCAGTGGCCTCAATGCTGGTTTAGGTTTCAGCGATGCCGATCGAAAGGAAAATATTCGCCGGGCAGCGGAGGTAGCCAAGCTACTACGTCACAATGGAGCAATCGTTCTAGTCTCACTGATTACTCCTCAGAACGTTTTCCGTCGTCAAGTACGTGAAATCCTTGGAGAGGATCAGTATTTAGAAGTCTATGTTAAAGCTTCTTTTGAAGCCTGCCAGGAGCGCGATGTCAAAGGGCTCTACGCTAAAGCTAAAGAGGGTAAAGTTGCGCATTTCTCAGGTAAAACATCCTCTTTCGAAGAGCCAGATCAAGCCGATCTAGTCATCGATACCGAAAATCAATCTATCGAGCAAAGCCTCGAAACCCTTCTACAATCAATCTATTCTAACATCGAGTTAGAGCAAATTTCAAAATAACTAGTTATGTCTACTTATCAACTAAGTCACCTCAAGCAACTCGAAGCGGAGGCAATCTACATCCTTCGTGAAACTGCGGCACAGTTCGGAAATCCAGCACTTCTATTCTCTGGAGGTAAGGATTCCATCGTTATGGCGCACCTCGCATACAAGGCGTTCCACCCTGCGCGTTTACCATTCCCATTGGTGCACGTTGATACAGGTCACAACTTCAATGAAACAATGGAATTCCGCGATTACTACGTGGACAAGATCGGCGCACGCCTCGTTGTGGGTTCTGTGCAGGAGTCTATCGACAATGGGGATGTGCAAGAGGAGACCGGCCTAGATGCTAGCCGTAACGCACTCCAGACAACCACACTTCTTGATACTATCGAGAAGCACGGATATGACGCATGTCTCGGTGGTGGTCGTCGCGACGAAGAAAAAGCCCGAGCTAAAGAGCGCTTCTTCTCCCACCGTGATGACTTCGGACAGTGGGATCCAAAAAACCAGCGACCAGAGCTCTGGAACCTTTTCAACGGCCGTAAGCAGCAAGGTGAGACCTTCCGTGTGTTCCCTCTATCCAACTGGACTGAGATGGACATCTGGCAGTACATCAAGGAAGAGAAAATCGAGCTTCCAAGCCTTTATTTCGCAGCTGAGCGCGAGTGCCTTGAACGTAATGGCGTTATTTTAGCTATCTCTGAGTTCGTGCAGCCACGCGAAGGTGAGACTGTAGAAAAGAAGAGTATTCGTTTCCGCACAATGGGTGATGCTACGATCACTGGGGCAGTAGAGTCTGTAGCAGTTGATTACGACGCAATTATTGATGAGGTTGCAGCTGCTCGCCAGACTGAGCGTGGTAACCGCACAGATGATAAGCGCTCTGAGACCTCCATGGAAGACCGCAAGAAGGAAGGTTACTTTTAGACCTTACCTGTATCTCAAATAACAAATTTCTAATCTCAAATAACCATACCCATGGATCTTTTACGTTTTACAACAGCAGGTTCCGTCGACGACGGAAAATCAACACTCATCGGGCGCTTGCTCTATGATTCAAAATCAATCTTCGAAGATCAGCTTGAAGCTATCGAGAGCAGCTCAGCTAAACGTGGTGACGAGGAAGTAAACCTCGCCCTTCTCACTGACGGTCTCAAGGCAGAGCGTGAACAGGGAATCACTATCGATGTGGCATACCGCTACTTTGCCACCCCTAAGCGCAAGTTCATCATTGCCGATACTCCAGGCCACATCCAGTACACACGCAACATGGTGACTGGTGCGTCCACTGCAGACATGGCGATCATTCTTATCGATGCGCGTAAAGGTGTGATCGAGCAGACTAAGCGCCACACATTCATTGCCAACCTCCTCCGCATTCAGCACGTTGTTGTTGCGGTCAACAAGATGGACTTGGTTGACTATTCAGAAGAGCGCTACAATGAAATCATCTCTGAGTACACAGACCTCGTAAGTCGTCTGGGTAACCTTGTGAATATTCATGCTATTCCTATATCTGCACTTCGCGGAGACAATGTGGTAGACAAGTCTGAGAACATGCCTTGGTACGAGGGTGGCACACTTCTTTACCATCTTGAAACAGTCTATGTTGGTGGAGTAGAAAACCACGTGGAAGCTCGCTTCCCTGTGCAGTGGGTGATTCGCCCGCATTCTAACGAGTGGCATGATTTCCGCGGATTCGCAGGTCGTGTGGCAGGTGGTGTGTTTAAACCTGGTGATGAAGTGCTAGCGCTTCCATCTGGTTTCAAATCAATCATCAAGTCCATCCATACTGCAGACGGCGAGCTATCTGAAGCATACGCTCCACAGTCCGTGACAATAACGCTCGATGATGAAATCGATATTTCACGTGGAGACATGATCGTGAAGGCAAACAATCCACCGACATCCACACAGGATCTCGAAGCAATGGTTTGCTGGTTCTCCGAGCGTCCACTCGCTGTGCGCGGAAAGTACATCATCCGTCACACTGAGCAGGAAACTAAGGCTGCCATTCAGTCACTCGACTACCAAGTCGACGTCAATACTTTTCACAAGCAGGAAGACGTGGAGACTCTCGGCATGAACGACATCGGTCGCATCAAGCTCCGCACAGCTAAGCCTTTACATGTAGATTCCTACAACAAGAACCGCCACACGGGTTCTTTCATTCTAGTCGATGCCAGCACCAACGAGACAGTTGCTGCAGGGATGATCGCCTAACGATTTTTGCAGTCCACTAGTACAGCTAGTGGGCTGCCATCTATTATTCAGGAGGAAGTTTCCTGTCTGAATAATCTGACATAAGTGGGATTCCTTTGTTAGGAAGTTGAGTAAGCTCTACTTTTGAGATAAAAATAATTCTGAGAATAGTATCGTTCCCGAACCTTTCTTCTAGCCTTTTATTAGGTTTTGGTGGACTAAGACTCCTTTTTCATCGTAAAAGCTCAGCAAGCTACAATGTGGAAAATACGAGGCTTCATCGTACCCGCACTCAAAAATCTTAAATTTTAAATTCCGATGTCAGTCCCACTCCTCGATGTAAATGCTCAGAATCTCCCTCTTCAGGAGGAACTTAAAGCCACTTTTGATCGCGTTCTTCAAACTGGACGCTTCATCATGGGCGACGAGATGGAGGCCTTTGAGCGTGAAATTGGGGAGATGGTCGGAGCCAAACATGCGATAAGCGTGTCCTCTGGTACAGATGCCATTCTTCTAGCCCTTATGGCTCTTGGAATAGGTGAAGGTGACGAGGTCCTTTGCCCGTCATTCACCTTTTTTGCCACAGCTGGATGCATAGCACGCACAGGAGCAACTCCGGTATTTGTCGACAGTTGTCCAATTGACTTCAATATAGACCTTACAGATGCCGCTGCGAAGATGACCTCCCAAACGGTAGCAATCATCCCCGTTCACCTTTTCGGCCAAGCTGCCGATATGGACGGAATAATGACTTTCGCTGCAGAGAATGATCTGAAAGTAATTGAAGATGGTGCGCAGGCAATTGGAGCCAAATATAAAGGACGTGGAGTCGGCTCTATTGGCGACTTCGGCGCTTATTCTTTCTTCCCATCGAAAAATCTTGGTGGATTTGGTGACGGCGGAATGCTGGTGACCAATGACGACTCTCTTGCCGAAATGGCGCTCATGCTTCGCAACCATGGCATGAACCCGAAGTACTACCATAAGTACATCGGTGGAAACTTCCGCTGCGATGCACTTCAGGCAGCCTTACTCCGTGTGAAACTTCGCGAATACAGCAAGTACACTGCAAATCGCCAAACTAATGCGAGCTATTACACTGAGAAACTCCTCCAGTTAGGTGGTGTCACGCAGGCAAATCCAGTAGATCATGGCTGTGCTGATAAACAGAACGCCCGACTTGCTGAAATCAAGCCTCAGCTGGTTCTGCCTGTTTCCTATGAACACAACGAACACATTTGGAATCAATTTACCATTCGAGTACTAGGTGGGCAACGCGATGCTCTTCGAGAGCACCTCACCAAGCTAGGGATTGGCTGTGATACCTACTATCCAGTTCCGCTGCACCAACAAGAATGCTTCGCAGACCTACCTCAGCACCCGCTCCCAGTGTGCGAACAACTCGCTAAAGAGGTCATCAGCATACCTATTTATCCAGAACTAACTATCGCCCAAAAAGACGAAGTCATCTCAGCTATCGCTGGTTTCCTCGGGTCGTAGAGTGAACTCTCGGTCGTTTAGCTCTTATCCGTGAATGGTGCTTATTTCACCGTTCAAGCAGAAACAAATTCTCTAAATTTGGTTAATCCTGTAAAAGACTCCATCGTTCGAGCTATTTTAAATTTCAAATGACAAATCTTAAATCACAATGCGCATTCTAATTACAGGAGGAGCCGGCTTCCTTGGCTCCCACCTTTCCGAACGTCTCCTTAACGAAGGTCATGAAGTACTTTGCCTCGATAACTTTTTCACTGGATTCAAGCGTAACGTCGCTCACTTATTGAGCAATCCAAACTTTGAGTTAATTCGTCACGACGTGATCGACCCGTTCAAGTTCGAGGTAGATCAAATCTACAACCTAGCCTGCCCAGCGTCCCCACCACACTACCAACATAACCCGATCAAGACGACCAAGACATCGGTCATGGGAGCAATCAATTCTTTAGGCCTTGCGAAGCGGGTCAACGCACGCGTTTTCCAAGCCTCGACATCTGAAGTCTATGGTGACCCTGTAGTGCACCCACAGACTGAAGACTATTGGGGGAATGTGAACCCTATCGGCATTCGCTCGTGCTACGATGAAGGCAAACGCGTGGCTGAAACTCTCTTTTTCGACTACCATCGCCAAAATGGTGTCGATATTCGTGTAGTCCGGATTTTTAATACCTACGGTCCTAGAATGAACCCAGATGACGGACGAGTTGTTTCTAACTTCATCGCTCAGGCTCTTCGGGGTGAAGATATCACAATCTACGGTGACGGTACTCAGACGCGTTCATTTTGCTATGTAGACGATCTCATCGAAGGTTTTGTCCGCTTAATGAACCAGGATCAAGTCACTGGACCTGTCAACATAGGTAACCCGAATGAGTTCACCATGCTAGAACTCGCCGAAAAAGTGATAGCCAAAGTCGGTGGTTCCACCAAGCTCACTTTCCACCCACTTCCAGGTGACGATCCAAAACAACGTCAGCCAGATATCACTCAGGCCCAAAAATATCTCGATTGGCAACCCACAGTTTCCCTAGACGAAGGCCTAGACCGCACGATCGCCTACTTCCGCGATCTGCTGAAGAAGTGAGAAACACCTTTCGAACTCCGACATCTCTAGCGTCTCCAACTGTCAAAAGTCCAAGGTCTCAAAGTCAATGCTACGAAGTCTGGCGACTTCAAGCTAAAATAACCATCGCGACCACCCGATCAATAACGACCTTTGACTTTCCGACCTTCGACCCCCACTTCAATCTAGAGTCCCTATACACTAGGTGACTCCCGCACTACTCAACTTCAAAACTAGCCCACTTCATCATGAAAAAAGCCCTCATTACTGGAATCACAGGACAAGATGGTTCTTACCTAGCCGAGTTCCTTTTGGAGAAAGGTTACGAGGTACACGGCATCAAACGGCGTTCTTCACTCTTTAACACAGGACGTGTCGATCACATCTATCAGGATCCACATATTGAAAACTCCAGATTTCACCTTCACTATGGTGATCTAACTGATTCATCTAACCTCATTCGGATCATGAAAGAGGTCGAGCCAGATGAAGTGTACAACCTAGGAGCTCAGTCACATGTTGCAGTTTCATTTGAAGTCCCTGAGTACACTGCAGATGTGGATGCACTGGGCACGCTTAGATTACTTGAAGCTATTCGCTTCCTTGGCTTAGAAAAGCAGACAAAATTCTACCAAGCTTCCACCTCAGAACTCTACGGAGAGGTGCACGAAATTCCTCAGACTGAGAAAACTCCATTCCACCCACGTTCACCATACGCAGTGGCCAAAATGTATGCATTTTGGATCGCGGTAAACTACCGTGAGTCCTATGGCATGTATGCGTGCAATGGAATCTTGTTCAACCACGAGTCTTCACGACGAGGTGAAACCTTCGTGACTCGTAAGATCACACGTGCAATAGCAAACATCTCACAAGGACTGGAGGACTGCCTCTATCTTGGTAACCTAGATGCCCTCCGTGACTGGGGGCATGCCAAGGACTACGTCCGCATGCAGTGGATGATGCTTCAGCAGGACACTCCAGAAGACTTTGTTATCGCTACAGGGAAGCAAATTTCAGTTCGCGAATTTGTCACACTATCAGCTAAAGAAGCAGGCATTGAACTCCAGTTTACTAGAGAAGGTGTGGACGAAATCGCTACAGTGTCAGCCGTCGATTCAGACAAAGCTCCCTCCGTGCATGTCGGCGATGTGGTTGTCAAAGTCGATGAGCGCTACTTCCGTCCAGCAGAAGTTGAAACGCTGTTAGGTGATCCGACAAAAGCTAAAGAGAAGCTTGGCTGGGTCCCTGAAATCACCGTCGAAGAGATGTGTGCCGAAATGGTAGCCTGCGATATCGACCAGGCAAAGCGCTACGCTCTCCTCAAAGCCCACGGTCACGAAGTCTCAGTTGTAACTGAATAGTTTGGTAGTGGGGAAGTTTTGAAGTCCGGGAGTTGATAGCCAGCGCCTCCAATTGTCAAAAGTTCAAGGTCTAAAAGTCAAAGCTAGGAAGTCTGGTGACTTCAAATCAAAAATCTATCGCGACCCCGCGATGAAACTCGACTTTAGACCTTTCCGACCTTCGACACTCTAAAGGAACCAAAAACTTACGAATCACTAAAATGTTGTCCGACAAATCACAAACTAAACTCTTAGTTCTCGGTGCGACCGGAATGGTTGGCTCAGCCCTAGTGAGGCGAGCAGACGAACTGGGTTACGGTGAAATACTGACCCCTAGAAGCAAGGATTTGGATCTATGCAACCAGGCCCAGACGCACGCATATATAGCCCAGAAAAAGCCTGACGAAGTGATCGTCGCCGCTGCTAAAGTCGGTGGGATTCACGCAAACAATACCTATCCAGCCGAGTTCATATACAAGAACCTCATGATTGCCTCAAATGCAATCGAAGGCTCGTATCAAGCAGGGGTGAAGCAATTGTTGTTCCTTGGGAGCTCCTGTATCTACCCGAAGTTGGCACCTCAACCAATGCCAGAAAGTTGCCTTCTAACCAGCGAGTTAGAACCAACCAATGAAGCCTACGCTATTGCCAAAATTGCAGGGCTAAAGCTGTGCCAGTACTACAGAAAACAATACGGCGTGAACTACCATTCCGCCATGCCTACTAACCTTTACGGACCTGGCGATAACTACCATCCGGACAACTCCCACGTTATTCCAGGCATGCTTCGCCGATTCCATGAAGCAAAAGAATCTGGGGCTGAGTCCGTAACAATCTGGGGCAGCGGTACGCCTAAACGTGAATTCCTCTACGTCGAAGACCTAGCCAGCGCCTGTTTCCACATCATGCAGCAAAAATCACCCGCCGACTGGGTCAACTGCGGCTACGGCGACGATGTATCCATTCTCGAGCTAGCCCAAACAATCGGAAAAACAGTTGGCTTCAAAGGGGCAATTCTTAACGACCCAAGCAAGCCTGATGGAACCCCACGCAAGCTCATGGACAATAGCCTCCTACAAAACTCAGGCTGGCAACCTGAGGTCGACCTCCAACAAGGTCTCAAACTCGCTTACGAGGATTTTAAAGCAGCTCTAGCATCTGAAAACGTCCGAAGCGTGTAGCTTTGATACCGTATCGTGGGCACACGCTCAAAATACCCTCTGACCTCCGACAGATTACATCATTCCAAAGTATGCCAGTAAGTCAAAATCCTGAAACACCCTCAAAAACGATGAAAACCGTGGATGTCATCTGCTTGCCCGTAGCTGCAACAAACTACGATGCTGCGATTGACTGGATTTTTGAACACGCTCGTAAAGCCGATAGAGCATATGCTGTAGAGGCTGCCAACACACACGTGGCTGCACTAGCCAGACATGACCCTAAATTTGGTGAGGTGATGGCAAATTTCGACCTGATCTGTCCGGACGGCATGCCTCTAGTATGGTCGATAAATCGATCACTGAAAAAGTCCGCGAAGGGTGGAGTGACTCAACTTACAGACCGTGTGTATGGACCGACGCTGATGCTCAAAACAATTGAAGCTTCCCAACGTCAGTCCGATTTAAAACATTTCTTCCTCGGTGGAGCACAAACCACACTGAATAAGCTGGCCGAGCGCTTCCAACGCGACAATCCAGGCGCAATCATTGCCGGATCCTATTCACCGCCCTTCGGTGAGTGGCCAGACGACGAATTCGAACGCATCAAATCGATGATTGAAGAATCGGGAGCCAACCTAGTTTGGGTTGGCCTAGGTTGTCCCAAGCAAGAACGCTGGATAGCTAAAAACAAAGCCCAACTCCCACCCGCCTGTTACTTCGGCATAGGCGCCGCCTTCGCCTTCCACGCCGGCGAAATCCCACAAGCCCCGCCAGTACTCCAAAAAATGGGCCTAGAGTGGCTCTACAGAATGTCCAAAGAGCCACAACGCCTCTTCAAACGCTACCTCACCTACAACAGCCTATTTGTTTACTACACACTCAAGGCGAGAAGTGCGAGTTGATAGCTCGAGTCCCACACTTCACAGACGTGTCGAAGGGCGGAAAGTCAAAAATCGAGCTAGATCGCGTGGTCGCGATAGTGTTTTTTTGCCTAAAGTCACCAGACTTCGTAGCCTTGGACTTCCGACAGAGGGGAGCGCTAGAGATCGTCGATTCCAGTTCCGAGTCCGAGTCGGCTAAAACCCAAAATTCAAAAAATGTAGCTAAAACATAACAATCGTAAATGCGTGGTTCTTCCCAGGCAGCTGACCTCGAAAGAAGAGGTCCAGTAAAACGGAGCCAATAGCGTATTGAAATATCTGACTGTTCATCGGTGGCTTAGTCACCCTAAAACAGACAAATGAAACGTAAGAAAAGACATCTCAGCGCGGAATTTAAAGCACGTATCGCCACCGAAGCTCTCAAGGGGATTCGCTCAGTAAACGACATCTCCCAGGAGAATGCTGTAGCAGCGTGCTAGGTCAGTCAGTGGAAAAAGGAGTTAGAATCTGGAACGGTTGAGCTTTTTGAGAGTTAAAAAAACTCGAAGTCAAAGAAGCTCAAATGGAGCGTAAAGCTGGGGCAGCGCAACTTGATTCACGAACTTAGAGACAGAGGGTATGAAGTAGGTAGGAAGCAAGTGCGTCGCTTGATGAGGTTGCTAGGAATCGAAGCAATGGTTCCCAAGCCTAACACCAGCAAACGTGGGAAGGCTCACAAGATTTACCCTTACCTTCTCAGAAACCTGACATCACTTATATACCTATGCCTAGAGGGCACGCCTACTTGATAGCTGTGATGGACTGGCACACGCGTGCAGTACTTTCTTCATGGGAAGTGTGTGACACGATGGATACAGCATTTTGTCTCCGAGTATTGCGCAAAGCCTTCAAGGCTACAGGTAGGCAGCCTAAGATCTTCAAGGCAGCCAATTGAGTAGTAAAGAATGGGTGGGAGAAATTGAATCTAGAAGGATCAAAGTGAGCATGGACGGCAAAGGATGTTGGCGAGACAACGTGTTCATCATACGCCTCTGGCGGAGCATCAAGTATGAGAAAATCAGGCTCTGGAGCTATAGCAACGTACCAGAACTAGAAGCTTTGGTTGATGACTGGATGGAGTTCTAGAACCAGCGAAGAGGGTACCAATCGCTTTCAAATTAAACACCATGGAGCGACTACCAGCAAGCCCAACGGCACGCAGCTTAAACCTTCCTAAGGCAATAAAAGCTAACGACACAAATAGATTGCCCAAAGTAGGCTAATCACCAACAATAACTCGTCATCGATAGAACTGTAAGAATTTCAATATAAACTGCAAATCACTGGCAACGTTTAGGAGACCACTTCAGACGGTATTTTGCTGATACTTTAAATCACCTAACTCGCTTGGGTGCTAAGACACGCTCGACAAAAGTTGCTGAATCCTTTGTCACTTTGGTGAAGTAGCGATCAGAATTGTTAAGGAACTCTCTACTGAAAATTTAATCATCTATATAATATTATGAATACACGACTAGTTGGCTTATTCGTCATAATTTTGTTCACAATCCCTGCCGCGATTTTGATTGGTAGCTGGACGGCTACCGATCCCATGATGGCCGCTGCGGCGCTAATTGGACTTGTTGCCATGGGGGCGCTGTTGGCGTTAGGCAAAAATATCTGGATGTTGATTCCCGCCTTCTACCCATTTTCTGAGGCTCTGGTTGGAGCTCCACTTGGTTTTGCACTACGTGATATTATTACAATCTATGTGCTTGTTGGACTGGTGATGCTATGGGTGGTAAAGCGCTACAAGCTAGGACTCCAATTTTCAGTGAAAGAAGGTTCATTACTAGCTGTGTATGCTTTATTAGTTTTTGCTTTCATAAGAAACCCAATTGGCTTTGCAGTCTTCGGAAGTGCGAAGATTGGAGCAAGACCCTACATCGAGTGTTTTATTGCATTGATTGTCTATGGCATACTCTCCAGCCAAATTGTAAGTATGAACAAAGTGAGGCAATCGGGACTTTTGTGGTTCCTTGGTGGTATTTCTTCAGCGGTTGTGCAAATAGTAGGTTCTGTTTCCCCGAGCGTTGGCTATTATGTCAGCCAAGTTTATCAAATAAGGGGAGGTGGAGCTTTAGGTGGAGCGTCTGCAAGTGCTACAGCAGATACTGGAGTTGGGCGGCTGATGTATTTAAAGACATTGGTTAGGCCTCTTTGTGCTGGCCTCATGGCTGTGACACGTCCCATAGGGTTGCTGAATCCAATGAAACCGTATCTATTTATTGGCGTATCTATCCTAGTTGCATCAGCTTTACTCAGTGGTTTTCGTAGTATGCTGTTGTGGATAGCCATGATGTATATTGCTTCAGCCATCGTGAGACGGAAGAAGCTAGATATTGTGATAGCTGTTGCTTCGGGTCTTTTGGTCTTGAGTGTTTTGGTCGCAGGTAATGGATCGTTATTCAATTTACCGATATCTGTACAACGGTCACTATCATTTATTCCTGGTGATTGGGACTATGTAGCTACGGAGGATGCCGAGGGGTCAATAGAATGGCGAGTCGAGATGTGGGAGATAGGCATGTATACGGATGAATTCATTAAGAATAAAATCGTAGGCGATGGCTACGGCCTAACTTTGGATGATATGGAATATCATGGGCACATTCAAACTAAGCCAGTTGTGACGCATGAGGATATGCAGGAATTCTTCATGCGTTCAGGTGATTGGCACAGTGGTCCAGTGGAGACGATTCACAGAATAGGTATTGTAGGCTTGTTAGTGGTTACTTTGAGTCTTATTATTTTTGCGAAATATGCCTTCAGAATCATGCGGAAGTGTGAGAATACGGGTTATTATGCCCCAGCTCTTTTTGCAGGACTACCACTATTGATTTATCCTTTTCAGTATATTTTTATATATGGAACATTATTACAGGCAGTTACGATGATGACGATGCACGGTGGAATGCTGCGATTGATTGAAAATTCGATGGGGATGGCTGCAGAGGATTAATGATGCAGAGCTTGAAAGTAGTTACTGTTCCAATCTTTAAAAAGCAGTAAACGAGATGATTGAGTTTAGAAATGTAGCCCAAGAAAAATCAGAGTTGCTGTCGACGGCAGCATTTTCTGACGGAATACTGGAGTGGGAGGAAGCCAGGAGTATTGATTCTGTTGCCGTTTTTTATAGAGGCGAAGGCGAGCAGTTGAAAATAAGTTTCGACTTGATACGCAATGTCGTGCAGTGCGCCAATATAGTTAACGGTTACCCTAGGGTTCTTTTTAGGAAAAGGCTTAAGTCGGCTATCAAAGGTTCAGCAAAAATAATATTTAACCAATATTCGATAGAGGTTCGCTTAGATGGTTCCTACATAGGTAGTTCATATATCGATAGAATGAGTGGTTATGTTAGAATTCATGGCGCGCGCCCGTACGATGAAAGTACTGTGATTCCGAAGTTTTCAGCCGCTAAAGCGGAGTACAAAGCTTTGTTCATTGGTGACGGATTCACTGGCGGGAACTGGCCACACGTGAACTATTGGATGTGGCCGGACCTTATTTCGAAAGGATCTTACCCTATATTAAATGCTGGAGAGTCTGCGGCGAATACGCGCAGAGCATTGGAGGTGGTAGAGCGTCTATCTTCAGATGATGTAATCCATTTCGAGGAAGTATACATCATGATTGGTGTAGATGATGTAATCGATGGTGTGCCAATTGATGAGACTCTCTCGAATTTTGAAGAGATCCTCAACGCGTTGGAGAAGCTAGGTGACAGAGTTTATTTGTGCACGCTAACACCCCGAAAAGATAGGTTACAAAATTTGATCGAGAATTTGAATGAGCACATCCTCGGCTTTCAGTCGCGCGAAGGTGTTTTCGAAATAATCAATGTTGCGAAATCGTTTGAAAATGAGTCTTTAGAGGAAGTTCTGTTTGCTGTGGATTTTCCTAATAAATTAGGACAGGAACTGATCGCTTCAGCGGTAATGCTTGTGAACGGCGATGTTACCGTGCCCGACTGCAAGTCGAAAATTGTTTTGGAGCGCAATTTTCTGTCTAAGTTATTCCATACAATGGGAAATAAGTTCTATGGGTTGGCCAGTCGTGTTGAGTAATTAATTGGTATTAGACTGTGTATTTCTGGGTAAAAAAATTAGGGGCTGTTACGTTGTGTAATGGAGTGTCAATGCTCAGTATTATCGGGCGGACATTGATTCTATCTAGTGCTCTGTGTGTATCTGATTTTGGAAAATTCATCATCTGCTTGAATTTTTTTGCTTTTATTAAGGTATTCTTAAAGCCAGGGATTACCCATACGCTTTTTAATTATATCCCCCAGTTTGAAGCTAGTGGCGAAGAACGTAATAAAGTGGCCAGCGTCTGTTGGCTTTGTATTTACGTGGCGATGGCAATCAGTCTGCCTCTATCATTTTTTGGTGTAGCTTTTTCGAAGCTAATTGCGATTAAAATTTATGGTGACGCATCTCTTGCTGGTCCGCTATGCGCTTTAGCAGCAAGTTCGATCTTATTTCTGGTTAATGACGTAGCTTCAAGTCTTTTAAGGTTAAAAGATAAGATAGTAACCTCGATTTTTCCCGCTACCTTAGCTTCATTGTGCGTGTTTCTGATTTTTTGTTACTGTCCAGTTGTTGTATCTAGATTTGATTACGCTGTTTACGCTGTGGCAGTATCTGAATTGCTGATCTCGATATCATTGCTTGCTGCTTTATGGCATTATGCGTCTGATTACTTGGTCTGTTCAAAAGATGTGTTCTTTCTGAAACCGATAAGATCGAAGATGGAAGGGATAAAATCGACGTTGAAGCAGACTTCCATTTTTGGATTGCTTCATGGCAGTTCCGAGGCGGCATCTGCGTTTCTTATAGGTGTTTTTTCTAGTGCAAAAGAGGTGGCGTATATCGGAATGGCCATACAGTTAGCTAGGCCCGTACAGTTCTTGCATGCAAACGTGGCTAGTGTGGTGGTTCCACGCGTTTCTAAACTTTATGGTCAACGTAATTTGTTGTCTGTGTTGAAGATTCTTAAAATGAATTTTATGTCGGCTATGATTTTATTTGTATTAGGAGGGGGGGCAGTGTTTCTGTTTGGTGATTTTTTAATAAATCAATTTCTCAGTCCTGAATATCTCCAAGTGCTACCCGTGTTTTATATACTATTAGCCGCTCACATTTTATCATTGGCAACAGTTGGTTTTGTTCCTTTATCGGTGGCTAGTAAGCAGGTTGATAAGCGTAACTATGCTGTGGCCTTGCGTTTTCTTTATTTAGGGGTAGCAGTGGCTATCGGATTAAATGCCTATAGTGCTGCGATTGTTCAACTCCTTGCAGCTATTTCAGTGAGGTTTTTGATAGATTTACCTATGTATAGAAAAATTAAGCTAGAGATGGGGAAATAGATTTCATGAAAGTAGGAATATTAACGTTTCACTTGGGGCCTAATCACGGTGGCTATCTGCAGGCATATTGTTTGTCTCAGTTCATCTCTTCGCTGGGACATGAAGTCGAAATTATTAACTATAAAAATGCGGGGCATCATCAATCAGAGATATTTAAGCCTTGGGTTTATAGACGTCCTGCTAAACTATTAAGCGCGTGGGTGAAGGAGCGGATGTTCCAGAAAGCATTCAAAAATATGCCCCTGTCGAAGTTCACCACGGATAGAGATGCTGTAGATTGGAACCGCTATGATGCAGTTGTTGTTGGCAGTGATGTCGTATGGGATTTTGAACAAGCCAGATTAGGTCGTGACCCCGTCTACTTTGGAGATTTTGGATGTGATTACAGAGGGAAGTTGATCTCCTATGCACCGAGCACTGGCAAGGTGGATCCTGATGCGACCGTGCCTGAGTATGCTCAACGGGGCTTGGCTAGTTTCGATACTGTGTCAGTGCGTGATGACACTACTAAGAAAGTGGTTCAGAGTTACGTCCTGGGGGAAGTAACCAATGTTGTTGACCCTACATGGCTAAATATAGACTATCGTGAGCGGTTGCCTCAGAGAGCCAGCATCATGGCTGTATATGCTTTTAATATTACCCCAACCTACCGCACAGAAATCGTGAAGTATGCTCGTAGGAAAGGTCTGAAAATTGTCGCATTAGGCTATCCACATAAATGGGCAGATCAAAATCGCATGGATCTTGGGCCGCTCGACTGGCCGGATTTTATGGACCAAGCGCAATGTGTTGTGGCCGGAACCTTTCATGGGACTCTGTATGCAATTAAGCTGCAATGTCAATTTGTGACCATTCTTAATGATCATATCAAATATAAGGTGCAGAAACCTCTTGAAATTACAGATTTAGAGGGCCGCATATTGCATGATCCGGAGAATATCAAAAATCTGATGGAACAACCGATAGATTATCATTCCACCTTTGAGAAGGTGGCAACGTGGGTTCTTCAGTCTCGTAAGTTTCTGCAAAATAATCTCTGAGAAAATGAAGCACCTTAGCGCGTATAAACAATGGCACGCAGAGACCGTGAGCCGCGGCGAGGAAGTCATGGCTCAGAGCCGTGTGGCTATTTGTTGCATGGTGCGCGACTGTCGCTCAGCTTTTGAGAAAAATCTGAAATTTATCGACGAGCTGCGGACTTGCTTTAATGAGAGTAAGCTCGTCATTGTCGAAAACGACAGTACGGACGGAACCAAGGAGTTGGTGCAGTCACTGGAAGATCATGATGGTGGGATCTATGTGGATACATTTGATACGGGAGAAGAAACACTGCTTAAAAAAATGAAGAGTGGTGTAAACCCCTCGTTTTCCTATCATCGTGTGGAGAAAATGGCCAATTACCGGAACCGTTATCTTAGAGTTCTTAATGAGGATATTGGTTTAGATGCTATTGATTGGGTGATCATGTTGGATCCGGATGTCGTTAAGTTCTCGCTTGATGGAATCAAACACAGCTTCGGCCAATCCTCATGCTGGGATGTTGTGCATGCTAATGGTCGCTCAAAACGCGGTTTATTTGATGATGTTTATTATGACGCCTACGCATTTGCCGAACTCGGTGATACGACACCACAAACAGAGGTCAAAATGCGGGGCATTCAAGAGCGCATGATAGAGTTACGTAATCTGGGGATGTTGCTGCCCGTTCGATCAGGATTCAATGCATTGGCCATCTACAGGGCAGAGGTAATTACGGGGCTCAGCTACAGTTGCGTCAGTAACCCTGACCCCAGAGTTGAGGTGCTCTGTGAGCATGTAGCATTTCACGATGCCATAGCAAAAAAGGGGTTCCATAGACACTATTTGAACCCAGTGATGCGGGTTCAATACAATAGCCGAATAAATGCTTGTGTTGTCTTTTTGAAGGCGCAAATTTGTAAATTCTTGAATAGTTAGTTCAATTGCACCGATGAACGAAAAGAAAAGTGAAGCAATCACCTTTAACCCCTCAATTAGTAGAAGAATCGAGCGCCTTGATAAGTTGCGGGGGCTTGCAATAGTGATGGTTTTGATCGCTCATTGGGGAGTGGCATACCCGCCTTTATTGGCTCTCAAATTGGGGCCTATTGGTGTGGACGTGTTCTTTGTAATCAGTGGCTTTTTGATTGGGTTGATACTTTTGGAGTCTAAAGGGCAGGCTGGCTATTACCGTAGTGTTTACATCCGTAGGGTTTTCCGCATCATGCCTTTGGCTTTAGTGATGATTTTTACAGGACTTGCACTTCAGCTCATCAGCAAAGGTAACGTAGGTTCACTATGGTATTATTGGGCATTCATTCAGAATTACATCCCCGCGTTTCTAGCGTCGAATATAGACTATCATACGGAAATGATACCTCTCCCCACAACAAGTCCGATGTGGAGCCTTGCTGTTGTGGAACATGTTTATGTGATCGCCTTGATAGCTCTAGTTGGTGTCTTTTTATCTTTACGTACGATACAGGAATACGGTGGGAGTTGGTTTACAAACCAGCGAGAAACATGGAATAGAATGCATTACATCGCGATCGGTGTATTACTTTGTAAGCGAGAGTGGTGGAGGTATCTGTTCCCTGTCATGGCTGGATGGTGTGCTCTAATATGCGCCATGAATGTACCAAGCCAATTGATACAGCATGGCATAGCTATTGGGATTTGCGTGCAGGTTTGGATGGTGCGCGGGGAGTGTCCACCCATTCGCAACAAATATTTAGCCTATTTGGGGAAGTTATGTGCCGGAGTCTATCTGTTGCATTACCCCATCGCTGCCTTTTTTAAGGAATTGTCGGCTCGTGGCTATTTGAACTCCCCTATGTCACAAATGGTGAGTTTTTTTACCTATATTGTAATCTCTGTCGTTTTGGCGGTTTTGTCCTTTAAATATTTTGAAATGCCAATTCAGCGTCAGCGTGGACGTTTTGAAAAATAACGATGAGTAGTTTTAGTCAGCCAAGTGTCGTGATTGTTATCCCCGTATACAATGCAGGAATGTTTCTGAAAGAAGCGATCGACTCGTGCCTGCGTCAGACCTATCAGGCATTGAGGATTGTGGTTATCAATGATGCCTCTACTGATAATATCGCTGAACTACTAGGAAGTTATGACGATGCGGCAGCTTTAGAAGTCATTACTAATCATGAAAACAAGGGAAAAGGGCGCTCATTGAATACCCTCCTACCGCTATTGACCGAAAGCTACATCGCGCTGATGGATGCTGATGATGTAATGTATCCTGAACGCATAGAGAAACAGGTGGCCTTCATGGAAAAACATCCAGGACTGGGAGCGAGCAGTGGCTTTATGGACTACATTAGTTCCACTGGTAAAATAATAGGAAAGGCTAGGTCAGATTTACTTTCTGAAGAGGATGCGCAGCAGTATGTAAAGCAGAATGATCCTTTTGCTATTTTCTGTCCCTGTGCAATGTTGCGTGCAGAGATTTTTAAAGATCCTGACCTATTGTTTCGACCTCAGTTTTGGCCGGCAGATGATGTTGATTTATGGAATCGTATACATGAAAAAGGCTGGCAGGTTTTTTTGCAACCAGAACCCTTAATGCAATATCGGATTCATGGATCGTCCGCAGTGACTTCGAGTTTTTTCAAGACGCGACATCAATTTGAGTTTCTTCGTGAATGTATGCGTGCTCGTCGTCGGGGGGATACAGAGCCTACTAGGGAAGAATTTGTAAAGATGATGGCGGAGCGGCCATTGTGGACGCGCTTTAACAGTTGGCGAAAAACTTACGCAAAGGGGATGTACCGGAGTGGTGGCTTTGCGATTGCGGAAAAGAAACCTTTCACTGCTGTGTGCTTACTTGTTGTGGCGGGTTTATTGCAACCGCTCTATGTGTTTAATCGGTTGAAGCCACAGGTACTAAATAAATGAGTAAAATTCGCAACCTGACCAATGAAGAATGGCAATTTTTAGAGGAGCTGCTCACGTCACTCCATGTCCTTGGTATCATTTGTCCGATTCTACGTAATTATGAATCACTGCCAGGGCAGATTGGCAACGATCTAGACATTTTTGTTCCCCGCTCACGCTTGAAAGAAGTGGAGGGCATCTTTTGTGCCATGGTTACTTCTCATGGTGGGGAGTTGGTTAAAAAATTTAAAAAAGACACGTTCACAGCTTGGTGGGTACGTATAGGCGGTGCACCCTTGTTGCACGTTGATTTATTTAACGGTGCTTTTTATTGGCGGGGGAGACAGCTGGAAAGTGATGAGGCGGTAAGAGCGGGAACTAGGAAACATATCTTAGGCTTCGACATTCCCCGCCCTGCACACCAAGCGTTCTCGATGTTCGTGACGAGTTTGATTTGGGGGGGCTTTTATAAGGCGAAGTATGGTTCGGTCATCAATTCTTTGTTAGCAGACGAAAATGAGGCCGCCTACTTTGAGTCGATGATGTTAAGGAATTTTCCAACGGCTCCAAAATCTCCATTTTGTTTTGATGAATCGCCACCAGAGAAGCTGGCAGTTCCTTATGCTCGCTCGCTAAGGAATGATGTGAAGCTACGCTGGCTAAAGACATTTAAACTATCTGAGCTGTACGCTATTTCACGCTATTGGTGCTGGGAAATCTTAAATCTTTGTCGGCCTTCAGGTGAGTGGGTATTGATGGTAGAGGGACAAGAGGCAGCAATGGATGGCGTAATGGATGGTGAACTAATGAGTACTTATGGAGGAGAGACTGTGATGAGCTACGACGACGTTGGGGGGGGACTTCATTGGCTGTGGTTTAGGTTACGGCATATCCAGAGGAGAATGGCTCGAAATGAATTAGTTTTTGTTCAGGTTAAAGCCACCGTGGCGCTGAAGGTGCTGAAGAGGCTAGGCGGGCGGCCAGACCAAATACTAGCTGAGAGCAGCTTACTAGAGCCGTTGGGCTGTTTAAAATCTTACAGTAAAGAAAATGAATCTGTTTGGGTCAAGACGGAGCGGAGAGGACAATTTAAATAGTATGAAGAGAGGCTTAATTATCGCTTTTACAGGCACTGACGGTTCTGGTAAAAGCACAGTTATAGAGGAAATCACACCGTGGTTGGAGGAGTTAAATACGGAAGGTGTTCATTATGAGCATTTGAGACCTAACTGGTTGCCTCCTTTAGGTACTATAGCTGGTAAGCCCGTGAAAGATACTCGTTCTCCCGTGGTGGATCCCCATGGGCAAGAAACAAGTGGCTTCCTAGGTTCCTTAGTGCGGTTGTGCTATTATTCGCTAGACTATAGCGTTGGGTATTGGCTGAAGACTAGAAAATTGAGTAAAAAGGGGGCAATATGCCTCTTTGATCGCTACTTTTATGATATTCTGGTTGATCCAAGAAGGATGCGAATCCAATTGCCAGAATGGATTTTACGAAAGATTTTGGGGCTATATCCAGAGCCAGATCTGATTATTTGTCTTGGTGGCGACCCTGAAACTCTTTACGCACGTAAACCTGAAACGTCTCTTCAGGAGGTAAATAGGCAGGTCGTAAAGTTAAATGAATTAGTAGTAGAAGAAATGCGAGCATCTTGGGTGGACACGACTCAATCATTGGAGGGTACGATCGCAGAAGTGCGTGAAGTGATTGAAAACCACGCAAACGGTCAGAAAAGTTGAGATGATAGTGGTACAATCA
This sequence comes from Rubritalea sp., assembly GCF_039830215.1. Classification (NCBI taxonomy): domain Bacteria; kingdom Pseudomonadati; phylum Verrucomicrobiota; class Verrucomicrobiia; order Verrucomicrobiales; family Rubritaleaceae; genus Rubritalea; species Rubritalea sp. The sequence goes on from NZ_JBDOPO010000366.1 coordinate 21,551, forward strand.
TCCTTTGCGTGTGAACCGCTCCGTGGCTCAGAACCCGAAGTTGGTTGGCGTTGGATGTTGGAAATGTCTAAATACCACGAAATAGTGGTGTTGACGCGATCCAACAATCAGCAGGTGATCGAAGACTACCTCAAGAATAACCCCCAACTGTGTAATGGTGTCACTTTTAAGTACTTCGATCTGGGTCCCATTGCATTGACGCTAAAGAAGCGTTGCAACTGGCTGAATTGGTATTATGTGCTTTGGCAGTGGCACGCTCGTAAGAAAATTCGTTGTTTGGTCCGTGAACATAAAGCGAGCTTGGTGCACTTGGTCACTTTCGCCTCTTTTCGGTATCCAGTGTTTTTGGGTAAGGCTGGCGTCCCAGTTGTATGGGGGCCAGTAGGAGGCGGTGAAACGGCGCCACTCTCTTTACTGTTTCACCGGACTAGATGGAGAAGCTGCGTTAAGGAGCTGATTAGAAATATGGCTACAGGATTTTCTAGTTTCTTTGCATCTACTATAAACCCTTGTTCTAAAGGGGGGGGGCGAGTACTGGTGTCCACTCCTAGAACTCAAAAAATTCTGGAATTGAAAGGTATTCAATGCGAGATCATGCCTACGATAGGCCTCAATGAAGGAGAAATACTTTGCGACGAGAAAATACCAACAGTAGAAAATGGATTAAATTTTCTCTTTGTTGGCCGTCTAGTAGTATTGAAGGGAATTCATTTACTTTTAGAGGCGTTTTCCCAAGCAAATATGATAAATGCTCGCTTAACTATTGCGGGCGATGGACCGGAGCTCAAGCACTTAAAGATGTTGGCTAGTAAGTTAGGAGTGAGCGCGCGAGTTGACTTCATCGGGCATGTGGACAAAAAGGCGATTCATGAAATTTATTCTAACCATCACGTATTAGTAGCTCCTAGCTTATATGAAAGTGGAGGCTACATGGTTTTAGAGGCATTTTCGCATAAGCGACCGGCCATTGTTCTTGATGTTGGAGGGTTGGCTTTATCTGTGAATGAACAATGCGGAATTAAAGTGCCGATAGGATCAGCGAAAGATGTGATCGAAGGTCTCGCAAAAGCCCTGTTATTTTACCATAATTCTCCAGAAAGTATTTGCGAACATGGTGCGGCAGCTAAGATTAGGTCCGAAGCAATTTATGGCTGGAGGTCTAAAGCTGAACGAATGAACACATTGTATTTATCTACTATTGAAGATTTCCCATAGAAGACCTATAACTCGTCATTATTATTATGCCTTCCTTAGAACCAGATTTCACCATTGTCACTGCTAGTTATAACTATGTTGGTTTTATTCGTGAGATGTTAGATAGCGTTATCAGCCAGGAGGGGGTGACCTTTGAGCATATTATTTACGATGCTGGATCGACTGACGGAACGCTGGATGTCATTCGAGAGTACGACCACATTCAACTCACTGTGGAGCAGGACAAGGGTATGAGTGATGCCATTAACAAAGGTTTCAAGGCAGCTAAAGGTAAGTGGGTGATGTGGCTAAATACTGATGATCGATTGAAGCTAGGCGCACTGGCTGCGGTGAAGGCCTTTGCAGAGAAGCAGCCAGAAGCAGATGTGATTTATGGAGCTTGGGACTTTATCGACGGGGAGGGCAACTTTCAAAGAACGATGGAGGTTTTCCCATTTCAGAAACTCATGCTAGCTCAATACGGTTGTTACATTGGATCTACTTCAGCTTTTTATCGTCGTGAGACAGTTTTAGATGAAGGGCACATTCTAAATGATCGATTTAAGTGCGTGATGGATGGTGAGTACTATAATCGATTAGCCTCATTAGGTAAAAAATTCGTGCACATGCCGGTCGTCCTCGCTGACTTTAGGATGCATGGAGAAAATTTGAGTCAAAAAAATCTGAATAAAACCGACATAGATGGAATGCTAAATAAACAATTACAGTATGCTGAATCTATAGCAATTAGAAGGGTTTACGGGATTACTTTGAGTAAAGATTTTTTCTTAAACGGAGTGGTAGATTTTTTCCTCTATAATATGTTTCGTTTTCTTAAATGGCCATTAAAACGGCTAAATAAACCTAGTCAACTCGGCTAGGCTCCCCCCAAAAAACAAAGGGCGGGAATTAAGGTGGATTTCAAGTATTTGAAAAATTGTGCAACAGTATAGAGATAGGCAATTCCTTGCGAACTTAGAAGGTCCAGGAGGATTTTTTAAAAAAGTCACCTTTAGAGGACTGAGGCGTAGGGGGGACTTACTTCTGTTATTGCCAAAAAATCGTGACCTAGCATTAAAAACATTAGGCCTGTATCAACCGCAAACCACCCTTGCGAAATGTTTTTCGAAAGTTGTAGAAGTTCTCCTAGTTTGTGGTTGGGATTGCTTTTTTAGGAGGGTGACAATGGATATCAAGGAGTCTAGTCCACTAAAAGACATAGTGAAACTAGGTGATTTCGGAGTGTTACTTGGTAATCCGAATAACTCAGCAAGAAGAGCCATTGTATTCCAAGAGTTTAGGGGAGTTAAACTAGTAACCAAGCTAGGGACTTCAGTCGAAGCAAAAAATGCAGTGACGCTGGAGACTCAGAATTTAGAATCTTTGCCTGAAGATCTACAGGGAGTACCAAATTTGGTCGAAGTAAATAATGAAGAGAATTGGGCGAGTTACACGACGACTTGGGTGGATGGAAGTTCCCCTAAACAGAGTGATGTGCCAGCAATTTTGGATTTCTTGAACTCTTGGCGTATTGGTGCCGAAGCGCAGAGCTTGAATAGCTTACCAGTTTGGAATGATTTGGTTTCTGAGGTGACTTGTGAAGATGAAATAGAATTTTTAAAAGTGGCTGGAGAGTGTGTAGTCAGTGAGAGTATTGTTCATGGAGATTTCACGCCTTGGAATTTGAAAATTGATACTAAGGGTAATATTAACGTATTGGATTGGGAGTGTTATCGCAGAGGTGGAGCTGCAGGATGGGACTGGGCTCATTACTTTGTGCAGTCAGCTTTACTCGTTGATAAAGGAGATGCCGAAGAGGTGCTAAAACGAGCCTACGAATGGGGGAACTCAGTACAAGGGCGTGAGTATCTTAAGAGAACTGGCTGGGGAAGAAACGTAAATGCATGGATAGGAACCTATTTATTGTATAAGGACCACGTGCTAAAATTTGACCGTAAAGATCTAATAAAGTGTTGGAAGAAAATGAAGTAGATTGCCTTATTGTCGGACAGGCTCCCCCACCATATCACGGACAGGCAGTGGTCACAGGCATGCTGTTTGATCATGTTTGGACAAAGTCTAGAGTGAGATTGCTGCGGATGTCTTACAGCGACTCGATCAATGAGGTGGGGCGGGTTTCACTGGTTAAGGTTTTTCATTTATTCACGTTGATCTTTCAAACCTGGAAGATCGTATTTACTCAAGGCCCAAAGGTTCTTTATTATTTACCCGCGAGTGCAAATCGAACACCTGTGCTACGAGATATTGTGTATCTCTTGTGTGTGAAATGGTGCTTTAAGAGAACAATTTATCATTTTCACGCAGGTGGATTACCTGCCTATCTGGAGAGTATCCCGGTTCTTGGGAAGGTTGCTCGATTCGCTTATGGGAACCCGGATACCGCGATTGACGTTATAGATACTCTCCCGGCAACAGGAGAATATTTTAGAGCCCGTAAAAATGTGGTGGTGAATAATGGTGTTGGGGTGGCCCTTGTGGACCGAGCTAGGCCAATCGGTGCCCGTTTTGAGGCGATCTATGTAGGCGTGCTTAATGAAGGGAAAGGCGTCAAAGATATTATTGAAACAGCCCGTGTTATGAGGCTTCAAAATGTGGAGTGCAGCTTTATCTTAGTCGGTGAATGGGTATCAGAAATATTTAAGGAGGAGATTCTGGGAAAGATAAATGACCTCGAGCTAAAGGGGGCGTTCCATTTCACTGGTGCTCTCAGTGGAAATGAAAAGTGGCAAGCATATGCCGATGCTGATTGTATGCTATTCCCTTCTCATTATGAAGCTGAGACTTTTGGAATGGTTTTGGTTGAAGCGATGGCCTATGGGTTGCCGATCGTGACGACCAACTGGAGTGGTATACCTAATGTAGTGGGAGACTGTGGCTGTGCTTATCTGTGTGATGTTAAATCACCAGAGCAGTATGCTGATGCGATTATAGAGCTAGTTGAGGATCCAATTTTGCGGGATGAGATGGGTAAAAAGGGCCAGGCTCGGTATGAGGCGGAGTTTACCAAAGATAAGTTCTTAGAGCGGATGGAAAGTGTTTTTGAGGAGGTTGTGCACGGATGAAAATGCTGTTCAAAAGAAGAATGAAAGTACCAGAGGTAGTTTTTCTCTCATCTGTAGCGTGGGCATTATACAGGCTGAAACGTTTGTGATAGGGCATCGGGGCGGGCAAGCGAGTGAGACTCCTGAGAACACTTTGGTTTGTATTGAGAATTCATTTTCTCGAGATATTTTTTTGGGGGATGAAGTTGATGTGAGAAAGACATCTGATGGGGAAGCGATGATGTTACATGACGGGACTATCGATCGAATAACCGATGGTTCTGGCGCTTTTGGAAGTTATTCCGCAGATGAGATTAGAGCGCTCGACGCAGGCAGTTGGAAAGGTTCACAGTTTGAGGGAGAGAAAGTTCCCAACTTGGTCGAAACTCTCGATTTGATAAAGAGCCATGGCTCGCGAGTCTATTTAGATATTAAAGATGAGAATCTGGCGCCTGTTCAACTAACGGTAAGCGAAGCTTAATTCGATGAAGACAAACTCACCTTTTTGACGTTTTATAATAGCCAGAGTACGTCATTTTTAACCAGTTTCCAATGGCTGAAGTGCTTCAACGTTTAGATTTAACCCCTTAAGCGTCAAAAATTATTGACAAGAATCTGGCTGAGCTCGCGGCGATCGTTGGCTCGGAGTGTGAAGTCCACAGGTTGTGGAGGAATATATCAATATGGGGGATGAGTAGTGGTTGAATGATGTTGAGACAAATCTGGCAGAGTATAAGCAGTTTAATGGTGAGTTACTTCTTTCGCCATTGCAGGATTTTGTCATCAAGGAACTCCAGGAGTATAAGCTGGTAGGAGTGGTGGCCATAAGCTGAAGTTCTCTTCCTAGTAGAAGCTACAGGATAGAGAGTAGTTCTAATTTGGTAGACTCGAAGGTAGTACAAGCCTGCGAGGTAGCTTCAGTACCAGAGCGGTAAACGGACTTGGTCCGCCTCACTGGAAGAGTCCGCGCCTTCAGGGTTGCTCTACATGGAGGGGTGACTCTAGATGAATAATTGAAAAATAAATGTCAGAAGCGGAGAAAGTAACTAAGTTTAGTACTCTGGATCTGTGGCGAGGTTGGGTTCAGACGTTGTATTTAGGGACAACTTCTGATTTACCTGCTTCTGTCTTGAATCTAAAAATAAAAATAATTTGATGTTTCGAATGAATCAAATCCTTTGGCTTTTAGCATTTACGTTAGTTGGGTGTTATGGAGTGACTTTGAGTTGGGGTTTGCTGGCTGTGAGTGCGGTATGTGTGGCTTCGGCCGGTTTAAGCTCAGCAGTTGTCGGGTTTCGTGATGGCCTTCACTCGTCAAAACTGGATTGGCTGATTTGTGTAGTGGCCCTCTACTTTGGGGGGCGGGCGTGGTTTTCACCGGTTTGGGATATAGCGAAGGAGGATGTGTTGCTGTTATGTATGGGCCTGATTGTTTATTGGGGATTTCGTTCAGTGAAAATGACTGGTTCGGCTCTGACCGTGATTGCTGGATTTATTTTAGTGAATGGCATCTATTTCTGTGTGCAGAAGGCTGGGGGTGATCTATGGCTCCCCTTAGATGGTGTTAGTCAACTCGCACAATCGACTCCGAATTTTGGATTGTTCCAAGATTATGGTGCTATGGGTAACGCAATGGCTGTGGTAGGAATGAGCTTTCTCAGTTGGGCAGTTTTGGCTCAAGATCTGAAGGTGAGGGGGAAATATTTGTTGGGGGTGTTGGGCTGTGTGGCTCTCATTTTAGCGTTCTTTTCTGGTTCACGTTCCACCGTGTTTTCGCTCATTGTCGCAGGAGGACTTATGCTGCTGGTTCTTTGGTTGAGAGCTGGGGTTTTCGATGAGACCGCTAAAAAGCGGATGAGGCTATTAGTGGTGTTAGGTGGAGCCTGTGCTGCAGTTTTGGTGGGGGCGTTGTCTTTGAGGACATTTGCTGAACGTGATAACAAGGTCGTGAGCACGGGTGTCGTGACCGAATCAAATATACGAGCATCCTATTGGGGGATGGCTGTGGACCAATGGAGAGAAGCCCCTCTCGTGGGTGAAGGCGCTCGAGCTTATTCCTTTAAATTAGTCGATTTTTGGGAAGATAGTTTAGCGTCTTCTGATGCTACTCCTGAATTTGTGCATAACGAATACCTGCAGGTGCTAGCCGACTATGGAGCGCTTGGTTTATTTCTGCTGTTAGTCGTGCTAGGGTTGCATTGGAGTGCAGCACTCCGTTCCGTTTTACTGGCTGACAAGATATTTTCAGTTAGGTGGATGAGCTTGGCTGGTTTGTTAGGAATCACAGTGATAATGGTCCATAGCTTCACTGATTTTCCACTGCGTTTGCCATTCAATATGTTTTTAGCCGCAGTCTGTTTGGGGTGGTGTGTTTCGGGTGAGGAGAAAGGTGAGAGGAGAAAGAGAATAGAGGCGAGGAAGAGTACAAGTTTGGACGATAAACCGACAAAGAAAAGAAGAGAGGAGAGGGACTCTGAAACTGGGGGAGGAAAAAGGATAAAGGATAAAGGGCTGGCTGCGATAATGATTTTACTTTCAGCTGGGATGTTGTTGTTCGCTGGCCGTGAAGTCTGGGCAGCAGCTCCCTTGGTACTTGAAAATCAGGATAGAGAGGGGCGGGCTGGGGCTGCAAATGGCGGTGAAGCTCTTCTAGAGGCATACACATTAGCAAATGGTCGGTCGCCAGACTTTCGTAGGAGCCAGCGTCTGGCTAAGATCTATCATTCTCGATACGGGCGCGGGGATGAAGCAGCCTTTTCACGGGCTGAGGAATTTTATAAAGAGTCGTTGCTTCGTCATCCTTATAATTCTGCGCCTTTGCTCAATTTGGCCAATCTGTATAGGGACGCAGAGATGTATGCTAATGCTGAAAAGTATTATGACCTAGCTGAGCCGTATGTGGCCTCTCGCGATTGGCACTTTAAGTACTATACGCATCGAGCTTGGATGATGATCGCGCAGGCTGAGAATGCATATAGGAATAAGGAATTCATAGCTGCTGACCAATATCTCATCGGGGCTGGAAGTTTGGTGAAGCAAGGATCCTCAGCATCAAAGCCAAGGTTGAATATAGAACGTGATTGTCATGTTTCCAGGGTGCGCATGGCCGTTGCTCGCGGAGCATATGACGCAGCTACGGATCTATGGCTAGAGACGAGAAAGCAGGTTAAACCATGGGTGATCAACGACAAAGAGGCTCGGGTCTATAGAGCGTTAGGAGAAGTCTATTATGCTGCCGCACTTCGAGAGTGGAAAACGAGAGAGCCTGAGCTAGCCAAGACTCTTTTTCTGAAGTCTAAAAAGTTGTACGGACTGGATAAAAGGGTTCACGGAAACAAAGGGGGCACACAACGAGACGCAAATGTGGCAAACATTGAGAAGTATCTTGAGGTTCTGGAAATGGGAGGTTTTTAATTATGTGTGGAATTCTTTATAGTGCGCGTTGTTCTAGCAGAGAGTTTGAAGGGGCATTGCCGCTGATGGCTCATAGGGGGCCTGACGCACATGGTATAATCGATTTAAATGACGCTACTTTTGTCGGTCACCAAAGATTGAGCATTCTTGATCTAGGGACACACAGTAATCAGCCCTTTGTCTCTGTGGATGGAAACCTTGTTCTGTCTTATAATGGTGAGATCTACAACTTCCGAGAGTTAGCGGCTAAGTATTCTTTAGAGTGCAGGACGCATTGTGATTCGGAGGTGTTACTGCTGCTCTACCAGAAGTTAGGTGTCCAATGCCTTGGTGAACTGAACGGCATGTTTGCCTTTGTCGTGGTTGATAGGCGAGATGGTTCAGTATTTGCCGCGCGCGACCGTCTGGGGGTCAAGCCTCTCTATATTGATCGCCGAGGAATGGCGCTGGCGTTTGCTTCAGAGATTGCACCATTGTTAGAACTTAATCCATCTTATGAGTGGGATGAAGAAGGCCTACGTCAGTATGTGAAACTGCGCACATGTTTCGGAAGTAAGACGATCTACCGTGGGATTGAGCAGCTTCCGGCAGGGAGTTACTATAGCAATGGCGTAGTCAAGAACTTCTGGGAGCTTCCAGAGGGGGGGCAAGAGCCACCAAGTGATGAGGAACTTCGCTTCCTTGTTGAGGACGCTGTTAGACTTAGGATGGTGTCGGATGTGCCAGTAGGATCCTACTTGAGTGGTGGATTGGACAGTACGATTATTGCTGGGCTATCCGGAGTGGAAGACGTTTGGTCGGTGGGGTTTACGGAGAAAAATGAATTTGAATACGCGCAATTGGCTGCGGATTCCTTTGGGTTGAAGCATACTCCATGCGTGGTGGATTCAGTGGAATTTCAGTCCACAGCGCAGGACATGATCCAAAAGCGCCGTGAGCCATTGAGTGTGCCTAATGAGGTTTTGATTTATCTAATGACTCAGCAGGTGAAGTTGAAAAATACAGTAGTGCTGAGTGGTGAAGGGGCTGATGAGCTTTTTTTTGGATATGATCGTATTTTTCGATGGGCCGCGGGAGCTGCTAAGTTTGACCTGAAGCAATTCGACAAGCTTTACAGCTATGGCTCCCACTCAGATGACGAGATCGTGGATTCCGTGCTGCAATCACATTTAAAAGTGGCCAAGTCCACTGAGGATGCCGTTGCTCGATTTTTCCAGTTAGATCACCTTCAAGGCTTACTCAGGAGGCTAGATAATTCGACGATGTCGGCCTCGGTTGAGGCTAGGGTTCCTTTTGTAGACCATCGATTGATCGAGCGATTCGCTGGGGTTTCATCGGACTATCGAATGGCGGATGGTGTGGTAAAGTCACCCTTGAAGCGTCTTTTCTCGGACATCGTTCCATCCCGCATTATTCAGCGTAAAAAAGTGGGTTTTCCCGTGCCATTAGAGAAAATTCCTTTTTATGACTCTAGTGAAACGGGGACAGTGATGGATCAATGGTTAAAGTTTAACTTGAGGACTCTCACTGGTTGTGATGGTCTGTATCAGTACATTATTAAATCTCCCTAAAATTCTTGAAAATTTTCATATTAGCAGCCGGTAAAGGTGAACGTCTCTGGCCACTCACAAAAGACAACCCTAAGCCACTAGTCGATGTGGGAGGTGGCGTCACTTTACTTGATGAACAGCTGAAGAGGTTGAGTGAATGTGGAGTTGTTGATGAAGTGGTGGTCGTGACTGGTTATCTGGGCCATAAAGTCGATGAAAAAGTAGCCCAGTTAAATATCGATGGAATAGAGTTGAAGACGCTTTACAATCCGTTTTTTAGGCAGAGCAATAACCTAGCAAGTCTTTGGATGGCCCAGCACGAAATGCATGAAGACTTCATGGTGACCAATGGTGACAACCTATTCAACAAAGGCGTGTTTCGCAATTTTAGTGAAGCGTGTGTGGAGAATGGAATTTACCTTTCAGTCGGAGCCAAATCGGATTTCGATGTGGATGATATGAAGGTGACCCTGAGGGGGGAGTGCGTCACAAACGTGTCGAAGGAGATCGTGCCTGAAAAATGCCACGCCGAGTCGCCAGGCTTGTGTTTGGTGCGAGGAGAAGCTGCGCGCAAAACGTTTCGTGATGCAATGCGTTCTGAGCTGACGTCAGACTATGGCCTACATTCCTTTTGGTTGACTGTTTTCCGAAGGATTGCGGAAGAAGGAACCTGTGTAAAACCTTGGTTTTTTGATGCTCAAAATCGGTGGAGGGAAGTGGATATCCATCCTGATCTCAAACAAATGAAGCTTTTCTTAAGCAGGATGGTACAGAGCGAGGGACAACTGTAAGAATCGAATAGACGTGGGATCTCAAAAAAAATCTATGAGGCCAGAATGGTCAGAATTTTCTGACGCGGTGCATGACGGTGGAGGCCAATGGATGACCGAAGTCTACCACTATGCTGGGGCATTTTTTGCCTTCTTAGCATCTCGCTGTAAAGTCACCCCAAACCAGCTCACTCTAGCAAGCGGCTTACTGGTAATCCTCGCAATGGTCTTGATGTTAGAGTTGGGGCTAGGTAGCTGGATTGCTGCTATTGGAGTATTAGTGTTGATGGTTGTTTCCTACGCGCTTGATTGTGCTGACGGGCAGTTGGCTAGGGCTACCGGACAATGTTCAAAATATGGGACATGGCTCGACCATGTGGTGGATGCTGGGAAAATTTTTGTAGTGCATGGGAGCATCGGTTGGATGTTGCTAAATGCATCGATTGCACATGGGTTTCCTGCGAGTTGGTGCTTTCTTGGGATGTTTTTAAATATGGCGGGTTCGGCACTGTATTTCTTCGCATGGAACTACAAAGTGATGATTGCTGGGCAAGGTTTGATTGTTAGGCTCGCTAATGAAAGATCGCAATCTCGAGTGCGGATGTTCCAGTTTTCGCAACAAATTACGGATTATGGATGGTTCCCACTACTTTTTATTTTGCTGATTGATCCGCAGAAATTTGCTCTAGCTTACTTTTTATACGGGGCGGGAACTTTTGTGATCTTTATGGCATATATCGTGGTTTCAGCCTGTTATATGACTAAGTTAACAGACTAAATATGAATACTCAGAATAAGGAGTTCAAAGCTTGGCTTAAGTCGCCACTAGCTCTTCCCCTAAGCTTGATAGCGCTTGTCGTACTCTATTATTTTTGTATCTGTGATGTCTACACGGTGTTAGATAACCGGAAGAGTCAAGTGTTTCAGTGGATGGTTGATTCTTGGAATGGGAGGAATGACCTTCTGCATGGATTTGCAGTGCCATTTCTCTTTTTATTATTCTCGTATCAGTCGTTCAAAGTGATGCAGGATGAGCCTGACTCTAGTGGGAAAAGTGGGATTGCCTTTTTGTTGCTAGGGCTACTGTTATTTGTTGGATCAGCTAGGACCATTCAGCCTCGTTTGGCCTTGATAGGCATTCCATTTTTGATTTCTGGCTCAGTGATCTACGCTTGTGGTTGGAGGGCGGGTAGGCACATGCTCTTTCCGGCATTTTTCTGGTGGTTTGCAATACCGGTGCCAGGGCTCAACCAGCTGACAAATTTCCTTCAAGTCTTTGTAACGCAGGCTTGCTACTACGTCGGAAGTGGCTTGGGCATGGATCTCATCAATACTGGAAATGACATTACATCGGCGACCGGCAAATGGAGTGAATTCAAAATTGCCGAGGGCTGCAGTGGAATTCGCTCGCTCATGGCATTGGTGATGATTGCTGCCATTTTCGCTTATTACACGCAGGATAAATTGTGGAAGAAAGCTGTGTTGTTTGCCTCAGCTCTGCCGCTCGCTCTCTTCGGTAACTTTTGCCGAGTGTTTACTATCCTTGTATTGGCTGAATGCGGCTTTGAAGCATTTGCTGGTGGATTGTACCATGATTTTGCTGGGTTCTTCATATTCTTCCCTGCAGCGCTAGGGGGGCTAATTTTGTTGGATAGGTTATTGAATCCGAAAAAATTTAGAAAAAAGGTGAAAGTCACCCAAAAGGGATAGAGCTATGCAAAATTTGAAGAAAATGACGAAACGGCTGTGGATTCTTCTGTTTGTCTTGTCTCTGGGGTTTTCCATGATTTGGCTTCTGCCGAGTCAAAAGGAGATGGTTCTTTCCCGCTTGTCAAAGGATCTACCTAAGTCGATTGCCGGCTGGCAAAGTAGAAAGCAGCAAGTCAGTAAGGCTGAGCTAGAAGTTCTAGCTGCTGACACTGAGTTCGCGAGGAAATGGTATTTCACTCCAGCGTTGCCCGGCTTTAATGGAGTAGAGGTTTCAGTTGTGTTTTCAGGTAAGGATATCAACAATAGCTTGCATAGGCCCGAGGTTTGTCTGCGTGCGCAGGGGTGGAACTTTGTGAGGCAAAGGTCGCTTGTTCTATCTGGAATCCTCCCTGGTGGAGAAGATTTACCCGTGCGAGAGCTCGTTTGTGTCCGACCTAGAGTGGAGCAAAATGGAGTCGAGCCCCCTAAAAATAAGGATGGAGAGCCAGTCTATGATATGCGCATACATTACTATACCTTCTTTGGTGCCGAAAAGATTGTCTCAGGTCACTACGAGCGAACCTTTACGGATATCGAAGCCCGACTTTTACATGGCTACGACCAACAATGGGCATACGCGACTTTTAGCGTGGGAGTGACCTCGGTATATCTGGACCAAGGCTTCAATATCCCGGACGACCAAATTTATGATAAGCAGCAAAGCATTCAAATCATGCAGGAGTTCATGAAGAAACTGCTACCCCAGCTAGTAAAGCCGAATGGTAATTTCTAATTCTATTGAAGAGATTCTGGTACTCACCCTCAGTCAATTCTGTATAAAATCATCACCTGTACTTGGCTGGCCGGAGGGCTCAATGAGCTGGACCCCGAAATTCGGACAGGTAGTTAAGCTATGATTTTGATGGAGGGGAGCGGTGCAAACCGCGAACCTAAACCAACAAAATGAAAGCAAAACGTAAAAGACACGAAGCTGAATTCAAAGCAC
>NZ_JBDOPO010000004.1:0-8357 GCF_039830215.1 Rubritalea sp.
TTTAGTTTCTTTTTGAATTTTAGTAATTAAAGCATGACATTTGTTCATAACTTTATCCATTTGTTCAAACGGATCACCTTTTTCTTCGTCAACAAAATGAGGCTCATAACCATATCCTTCAAAAAGTTTCTGAAGTTCATCATCGTCCATTCTGCCAAAAACAGTCGGTCCCGAAATCTTATAACCATTTAACATAATGCCAAGATCACTCAAAAAAGGACCATTCGTGGACCAAAAGCTTCTTGATAAGCTCGATGCTGCCGTTGAAAGCGGTAACAAGAAGCCTATCAAAACATGGAGCCGTCGTTCAATGATTACACCTGACTTTGTAGGCCATAACTTCGCAGTCCACAACGGTAAGACATTCGTCGCTGTCTACGTGACTGAGAACATGGTCGGACACAAACTCGGTGAATTCGCACCCACCCGAATCTTCAAAGCTCACGGAGGAATCGGTAAGAAGTAGATCGTCTGATTTCATTTTATGCGCGCTTTCCAATTACTCTCAGCAATCACAGGAGTTTTACTCTTGGCTGCAAGTGTTGCTAGCGCGCAACATAATGAAAATCGAGATGCTCGCCTATTGAAGCTGGAAGCGAAAGTAGCCAGCCTTCAACAACATAATCAGACGCTCTCCAAGGCTCTTGCCCATGCTAACCAGCAAGAAGCAGAAGCCAACAGAGAGTTAGAGACAATCCGCTTAGATCTTGAAGCGCTCGGAACCTACCCACTTGGGACAGATGACGAGCGACTCAAGCAGGCGGTGGCCAACCGCAAGGTTCTCGAGGATCGCAACAGCAAGCTGGAAACAGCAGCACTGAAGCTCACCGACCAGGTGCGTGAATACCTCAAGACCGCCTTTGCAGCTGACGCCGAAGCACGACTAAATGTAGAATCTGCAATCAGAGGACTTGACGTCGAGCTCGGAATAAGGCACAAGCCGCTTCCCCAAGTAGATTTTGGCTCCCTTCAGGAAGCAAAAATCATCAGCATCGATAGCCAATCCGGCTTGCTGGTACTGAATGCAGGGGGAAAGCAGCAAGTGCGCATCGGCATGACGTTCCGTATCCTACGCGGTAACGGCCAAATAGCTGAAGCTATCATTGCTCGGGTTCGTCCAGATATATCTGGAGCCCTAGTAGTGACACTCGAAGACACCAACAACGCGGTTCGCCTCGGCGACATCGCATCTATCAAAACGATACAATAATCAGGAATTAATCATCCAACGGAAACAAATCCATGGAAGTAAAATCAACATACAAATACGCTCGCGTCTCCGCTAAGAAGGCACGTGACGTGGCCCGCGAAATCCAGGGTCTTCCTGTGTCCTCCGCACTTGACGCACTGAACTTTACACCAAAGAAATCAGCTGCTCTCATTGCTAAGACACTGAAGTCCGCAATTGCTAACGCAGAAAATAACTTCGAACTCGATGCAGATGAACTCATCGTGAAAGAGGCTACGATCGGCGAAGGTCCAACATTCAAGCGTTTCAAACCACGTGCCCGCGGCTCCGCAGGTGCTATCCGTAAGCGCACTAGTCACATCTTCATTACCCTTGCTCCACAAGCAGAGGCTTAATACACTAAACACTTAAAGAACCAACATTATGGGACAAAAAGTAAATCCGATCGCATTCCGCCTCGCAGTTAGCAAAGACTGGCGTTCGAAGTGGTATGCCAAGGGCAAAGACTATTCAGACAAGCTCCACGAAGACCTCAAGATCCGTAAGTACATCAAGGGTCGTCTTCAGTTCGCAGCTCTTTCACGCGTCACTATCGAGCGTGCTTGGAACAGCGTTCGTGTAACTATGCACACATCACGTCCAGGTCTTGTGATCGGACGTAAGGGTGCAGAGATCGAGAAGATGACTTCAGACATCACAAAGATTTGTGGTGGATGCCAGGTGAAGATCGATATCATCGAGATTCGCAAGCCAGAGCTCGACGCACAGCTTGTTGCAGAAAATATCGCCGTACAGCTTGAGCGTCGTATCGCTTTCCGTCGTGCAATGAAACGCTCACTCCAGACAGCAATGGAATTTGGTGCCGATGGTATCCGTGTTCGCTGCGCGGGTCGTCTTGGTGGTGCAGACATCGCACGTGCTGAGTGGTACCGTGAAGGTAAAGTGCCTCTTCAGACTCTCCGCGTTCCGATCGACTACGGATTCGCTGAGGCATCAACAACTTACGGCATCATCGGTGTCAAAGTATGGATCAACAAGAAGGAAGAAAAGCCAACAACTGGTGGTGGTAACAACCGCAACGACCGTGGTAACCGTGGTCGCCGTCCAGGTGGTGAACGCCGCGAGCGTCGTCAGGGCTAATCTCTTATAAACTTATAACAATTAGGAATAAAGAATTATGCCATTAATGCCAAAACGCACTAAGTTCCGCAAGAGTCAGCGCGGTAACCGCGGTGGTAATGCTCAGCGTGGAACTGAAGTTAGCTTCGGTGACTACGGTCTTCAATCACTCGGTCGCACATGGATGAGTAACCGCCAAATTGAAGCTTGCCGTATCTCAATCAACCGCTTCCTCAAACGTAAGGGAAAAGTATACATCCGTGTATTCCCTCACAAATCAGTCACAGCTAAACCTGCTGAAACTCGTCAGGGTAAAGGTAAGGGCGCTGTTGATCGTTGGGTAGCAGTAATCAAGCCAGGTGCTATGATCTTCGAGATCGCAGGTGTGCCTGAAGCTGATGCGAAGGAAGCTCTTCGTCTCGCTTCAAACAAGCTTGGTTTCCGCACCCGTTTCGTCGAGCGTAATAAGCTCATCTCGTAATCGAACTTAAATAACGCGAAATAGAATAAACACTATGTCTACTAAAATTAGCGACATCCGCGAGCTTTCCGTTCAAGAGTTGAGCAACAGTCTCCGTGAACTCAAGCAGGAAGCCCTTACACTCCGTCTTCAGCAGGCCACAGGTCAGCTAGAGAATACCGCCCGCATCAAAGCAATCCGTCGCGAAGTCGCACGTGTGAACACTGTTCTCACTGAACTTCGTACTAAGGCTGCTAAATAACCCCACAAAGGATTAAAAACATGAGCGAATCAAACACTACTAAGCCAGGTTTACGCAAGTCCCGCGTTGGCGTTGTTGTTTCCACAAGCATGAACAAGACTATCGTAGTAGAATACGTAGCGCGCGTTCCGCACCCACGTTTCAAGAAAATCGTTAAGCGTTCGAAGAAGTTCTACGCTCACGACGAAACTGGTCAAGCAGCTGTCGGTGACAAGGTGCGTATCACCGAGACAAAGCCTATCTCTAAGCTTAAGTGCTGGGAACTCACAGAAGTTCTCTCCCACTAATCAACTCAAAGGATTCGGTGTCCCATTCAAAGGGGCGCCGACCTCCATCTCTGTAACAATTTAACTGATTACAAATATATGATTCAAATGGAATCCTCAGTAGCGATCGCCGACAACACTGGCGCACGCTCTGCTAAAATGATTGGTGTCCTCGGAACTCGTTCCAAGGTTGCTAACGTAGGTGACATCATCACAGCTCACGTGCGTGAAGCTATCCCTACTTCTTCTATAAAGAAGGGCGCAGTTGTGAAAGCTGTTATCGTCCGTACCGCAGCTCCAATTCGTCGTCGTGACGGATCAGTGCTTCGTTTCGATGGTAATGCAGCAGTCATCATTGATAAAGATAATAATCCCAAAGGTACTCGTATCTTCGGGCCTGTTGCTCGTGAACTTCGTGAGAAGCAGTTCATGAAAATCGTATCCCTCGCTCCAGAGGTACTCTAATTCTAAAGAACCGAACTATCATGGCACACGTAAAAAAGGGTGACAAAGTACAGGTCATCGCAGGCAAGCACAAAGGTAGCACAGGCTCTGTAACTTCAGTAAATGAAGCAAAGCAGCGTGTTATAGTTGAAGGCGTACGCAAGATCAAGAAGGCGATCAAACCTACCGAAGCTAACCAAGAAGGTGGAATCGTTGAGATTGACGGTACAATTCACATCTCAAATGTTAAGAAAGTAGATTAATCTATTCACTTTACGAGATTTTCAAAAAGCGGTTCTCTTCAGAGAGACCGCTTTTTTTGTGGATACGAGAAATCGCTTGTGCAGTTCTTAGATTTCTAGTTGCTCATTCAGAGATCTATGTTCACATGCGCGCATGAATAGGAGGAAATACTAGTAGGTAGCGTGTCGAGCCTCGCGGTGTTACTGGGAGGAGAGCGATGGATTGTGTGAGTTCGACTGCGGTCTATGAGCATGTTCATGCGTATGACTCTTTCCACTGGCTTAATATTTACCGAGTGACGGCACCGAGGCTACTTTCAGTCAAATTTTATGAGGGAAGGGCATGTATGCTTGCCGATAACCGTTGATCTTGGAGTTTTTGGCGCCGCCTTTAGGAACAAGTATACTCATATTGATAGTGCTCTGAATGCTGTTGCAGAGCAGGTACCATATTCTTCCTCCACTCAGTCTGCAATAGTGTTACCCATATTACATTCAAATGGTGAACTAGGAGTAATGCTGGGTGTAGTCTTAGGTATGTTTGGCGTCAGTTTGACGCTGTAGTTTACCACTATTCGGTAGTATTTGTGATCCACTTGCCGCAGTTTGCTGTGAAGCTTTAATGCGAGCTTGGGGTCAGTATGAACCTTGATGAATTTCTTTCGATGTTATCCATGAGTACTCGGTTTTATGACTTTATTAAGTGCTTTTGCTTAGTGATTTATGTCAGATGTGCTTTGGTTGATTGAACTCACATTCCCCATTGGTATATCCTTGGGGCAGAGTATTCACCCTTAACGTAGCCTTCGAAAAACAATATATAGTGTTCTGCGGTGGAGGAAATCGCTGATAGAGTGCGTGGGGTGTACTTAGTTCACTGCCCCTGGGATTAGTAAGTCTAGCGAAACCAAATGCGGTGCTTGTCATTAACCTTGCTGTAGCGCGGGTCTAGGGCCTCTGTAATGCTCGGGGGGAGATCCACCAGTGGTGCATTTGGATACCATATAGTTTCTTAGATCAATATTTAAGTAGCCAAACTAAGACTTAAAGAGTACTGAGCAATCATCGGGCGCTAGCTAGGTACTTAGGGTGGTGGGTATTGCAGTCCAGTTAGTGGATGACTCGCAGAGTCGTGCTGTGATTTGCCTTTTATACTTAGTCGTATTTGACCAAAGTGAGTGTAAGTCCACCTCCTGGTGCGCAGAATGGGGACTTACCATTGGGAAGTTTAGCTGGTTGGTCTAGCAGGCTGAGGTGGTCATCAAGCCTTAGTCGGCCTTGTGCAGCCTGTACTGCTGCGCCCGTAAGTAGGCGTACCATTTTATAGAGAAATCCGTCTCCAGTGAAGCTGATGAGATACCCTCCGTCGACTGGGGTGAGTGTTGCTTCAGTAATAGTGCGCGTGTAGTTTGTCTTGGCAGTTTCGTTGCCACGCAGTGCTGCGAATGCTCTAAAATCGTGAGTGCCGATGTAGTGCTGAAGGGCTTGCTCTAGAGTGGCTGGGTCGAGTAATCGAGGTAGGTGCCATGCCCTACCATTAAGCATGGGGTGAAGCACTGGTGTGGTGGCTAGAAAGTAGCTATATGTTTTCGACGTGGCGGAGAAACGGGCATGGAAATCTGCAGGCACTTCGACGCAGTCAATGACTCTGATTGTTTTGGGTAGCTTGGTGTTGAGGGCCGGAACCCAATTGTGCGGGTTCATCTCAAGACCTACTGGGCAATCAAAGTGAGCTATTTGGCCATCGGCATGGACGCCTGTATCCGTCCTGCCAGAGCCTTGAACTTTGACATCTTGTTTTGCTATGGTTGTTAGAGCTTCGTTTAGCTTATCTTCGATCGTCTGAGAGTTTGGCTGGGTGGCCCAACCATAATACGGGCGTCCATCGTAGGCGATAGTTAGTTTTAGGCGCATGAAATCTGATGTTGAGAAATTGGCAGTTGAGTAAGCAGAGGTGAAGCGAATAATGATGAAGTCATAGAAATGTTATTGATAAATATGAGATTGTGCATGGCATTCTTGCTGGGTTAGAGAGGAGAGTTAAAAGATAGAGTCGCCACAGTCTAGGTTGTACAAGCACTCGCGCCTTTGTGGTTTTAGGTTGGAATGTCAGGCCGTACAGTACTTACTTTGCAACCCTCCACCAGAGGGGAAGGGATTTTGTGATAAAAGGCGTTACTTAATGAATGGTTTCAGTGAGTTCATTGGGGCTGATACTAGGATTTAGTCGTGGGACACATGAGCCGAGCTTGAGCAGACACCCGTCTGCTTTGGTATTATGCACAGAGGCTTTGATGATAAGCGTTTGCTAAAGTACGCAACGCAATTGAGCGTCCACCTAACCTGTAAATTGTTACTCCGTGGATTACAGAGATGACGGCGGATAGAAAGCACTGGACACGATCTTATAATAGCTCCCAGGTTAGAGTTTTTTTCTAACTGACTGTAGAATAATAAGCTCTAGCAGTTGCCTGCTAGAGCTTATTATATTTTAAGATTTAATCTCAAGAGTACCTTCGGTTACGCCGAGTTTTTCCATCACTTCGAGGTCTTGCCAGAGCATGTGACCATCGGTTTTGTTGTCGATGAGTTGTAGGTAGGCTTGGAGGGTGAGTAAAGTGGATGTTTTGTCCTCGTCTAGGAAGTCGATGCGATATCGGCTGAGGCCTGTAGCACGGACTTCGTCGTAGAAGCGTGCACCAGTCTGAGCACGACCATTGAAGAGAGTGTTACGGCAGCCGACATCGGCAGCCAAAGTGTGGAGCTGCCCTACTCGATCACGCAACTGAACTTTGTGTTTCTCGCATGGACGACCGCAGTCCTTATAGCTGGTGCCTGAACTCATGAAGGTGCAGAACACGCAGTGCTCCATATGAAACATCGGCATGTGTTGGTGTAGAGTGAGTTCGAACCACTCACTTGGTGCTTGGTCGAGCATGTCTAAGAGTTGCATTACATTGAGGTCGTAAGAGAGTGTTAGATGGTCGAGTGATGCACGCTCTTTGAGAATTTTTGCTGTAGCAGGGTTCGCACAGTTGAGGGAGAAGTCCCCCGTACGGTAGAGATCGTCATGGTCTTCGAAATAGCGGACAGCCCCGAGGTTGCGTATGAGCACTCCATCGGGCTTAGTTTTGTCGATGAATTTAAAGTAGCCCGTTTCTTTTGGCTTTTGAATGCGTGGGGTGGCGAGGTGAATCGTCGCGTCACCACCTGCACTGCGGACGATCTCGACAGCTTCTTTGTAGCGGCGGATGTCTTCAAAGTCAGCATAGATTCGGTTGATTCCGGCCTCGAGAGCGGCCTCGATCTGGTGAGGGTGACGCGTGAGAGTGGAGAGTTCTGCTGGGACCTGTCTAGACTCAGGCTTTTTTGGCATGATGTCTGAGAGGGTGAGCTTGGAGATTGCCTTCTCTATTACCGGCTGGTTTTCTGCGAATTGATCGAGCTTTTCGACTAGGGCTCTTCTAGCTCGGTTGAGTGCTGAAACCGGGACGATCAGGCCCTCTTCGAGTTTGTTCTCAATACTACCTAGTTCATAGGGGGTGTTGCCAAGTCTTCCGAGCTGAGCGGTGAGTGAATCTGTGGTGAGTGGGCGATTTTCAGCGGCCTGTAGTCGTTCTGTGGTGCTGACAGTGAGTCCATTACACACGAGGCTTAGAGGGGCTCCTTGCTTGCCACTGACAGTGATTTGAAGGCCGCTTTTGACCGGATTGAGTTTTGTCTTTTTCCAGAGAGCTTTCACCTCGGAATTAAGTTTTGGGTCGTCAGTTTTATAAATCTCGATCCCCGGTTTGATTCGATCCCAGTTGATTCTACAATGTTTGCTGTTGAAGTTGAGTACGGATCCCTCGACGGTCCAGATCCGTGACCCTTGTTCTAAATCCCGGTTTTCCCCAGCGTCAAAGACGATGCCGTCGCCCGCTTTGAGGCCAACCTTGCCTTCTTGGTTGAAGACGATCCAGCCTGGTCCACAATTTTCCACTGTGCCGACGCGGATTCCGCGCTTCTTTCCATACTTACCGTGGGTCAAATAGGGATGATTTGTGCCAGCGAGCCAGCCTGTGGAGAGGCCGCGTGAGAAGGTCATTTCCATCGCGTAGCGTTCATGATCTGTGATGGTGGATTCACGCTGGGCGACTGCGTCATCTATAGCTTTACGGTAGACTCGGGTCACGGCAGCCACATATTCTGGAGTCTTGAGTCGGCCTTCGATTTTGTAGGAAACCACACCCTGGTTAACGAGGTCGGGGATCAGGTCGACGGCTGCGAGGTCTTGAGGGGAAAGTAGGTAACGTTTTTCTCCCATGTCTTGGATTTCGCCATCGATAACAAGTTCGTAGGGCATGCGGCATGCTTGGGCGCACTCACCACGGTT
>NZ_JBDOPO010000329.1:0-1968 GCF_039830215.1 Rubritalea sp.
ATATTGGTGAAATACTTTCAGATTCTAACCGTCCACAATTCGGATTCAGTAACTGTGATATTGATGACAAAGTTCTAAAAGCTGATGCATATATTGTTATTGCAAAAAATGGCTGGGAAGTCCTTGGTGCTGATGATGATGGAGATATCCGAGTAAGAACAGTGAGTTTGCAAGATCAAGCTAAGGCTGAAGAAAGTCTGAAGAGAACTAGAGAATTCTGGGGATACTAAAATAGGGAACATAAAATGAAAAACAAAGAACTTAAGATTAGAAAGGGTGGTCTTGTAAAGGCTGCTCCAGTTGATGATCCATCTTGGGACCCGCCCATCAAAGGTTTCTATCATCTAACTAGAGAAGAAATTGAAGAATGGTACGAGGATAAGCGTGCAGCAACCCGAGAGGCAAGAGCTAAGGGTGAAGATGCATTCAGTATCAACTTCGATGATGCGGGTGAATCTCGCCTACCACCACAGGATAGGTATCAGAGGCTGAATACAGAAATGGTGTATGAAGTGTTAAGGGCGCGATGTAGGGTGTCTCATGGTTATCACATGGAATCTGGACAGGTAAAGATTTTAGATACTGAAACAGGACGTGAGCTGTATTGTGATCGAGAAGACTTGATTGTTGTAGGGTGATCATATGCCTCTAACTAAAGATCAAACCGCCAGGGTAAGAACAATAGAAACAATGATCGAAATCTTGATAAGCGAGTGTGAAGGTAAAGAAGGATCTCACAAGTCAGCATCACATAGGCACTTAAGAATGTCAAGAATAGCTATACGAAAGGTGATAGGAAGCCGGTAGAATCGTGCAAAGTTATGAGAGGTGTGGTATAATATAGACATACCAAGGAGCCTAACATGATTCGCAAACGTAGAAACGACCGGAACCAAGTCATCTACCTCCTCACATGTGAAGCCACTGGTGAGCGTTATGTCGGACTCACAGTCGCTAGGACTCGTGCATACAAACGGTCCATGAATATTCGCTTTGATGCTCATATTCGTAACGCTACAGTCTATTGTAAGAACACTCTTCTCTACCGTGCAATGAGAACTCATGGTCCGGAATCATTCAACAAAGAGATTCTTGAGGTTGTTCGTGGTAAGGCAGCTGCTCATAAAAGAGAACTTGAGATTGCCCGCGACCTCGGAGCTGAACTAAACATGGAAGGCTTCGGTCGGAAAACTAACTCGGTGAATGTATAATGAAAATCGGTGATATGGTTTTAGTCAAAGGAAACTTTCAGGTCCAAAATGCTCCTGAAGAGGCTTGGCCAGACTGCTACGGTCAGGTCGGCATGATCGTCGAGCTACTCCATGCTTCGTCCACGCTTCCACTGGCTAATGTCGTGCTCTTGGGCGAGATGGGACAGTTTTACCTGGATGAGCTGGAGGTAATCAGTGCAAGTCGGTGATTTGGTAGCACTTAGATTGTGCCAGCAAGCGGGAAAGATTGGAATGATTACAGCAACTCCCGAGTCAACTGCGTTCCCGGATAACCTAGAATTCGCATTGTACTGGGTCTTGACAGACATGGGGAATCAATGCTACACTGGCAATCAACTGATTAGGCACAAATGGATGGAAAATAATGACTAGAGAACAACTACAAGAACTTAATCACCTCCTTAGTCTGGCTGCGGAGGAAACCTCAACTGCGATACTCAGCCAATTGCTTGAGGTCATGAAGTCTAGCGCAGCGAGTGATAATGGTGGGCTTGAAGAGCTGGGATATGTTGTGGCTAAAAAGCTTATCGAACGAGGAGCACTGTAGTTATGAAAGTCGGGGACAATATAAAATAGTAAATAGGACAAGGTGAAATGTGCAAATCTCATGCGTCTATGGTATAATATTAGTATAATCAAGGAGATTAATCATGACGACTTTTATCGTGGCATTCGAAAAGCACAATGGTAAGAAAGGACAACGCACTATCAGGGCTCGTAATGAGGAAGAAGCAAT
>NZ_JBDOPO010000117.1:0-1966 GCF_039830215.1 Rubritalea sp.
CTATCTACGGATTAACTAGCAGCCAGCTAGACCCAAACCAGCTCCACCTACTCTTTGCCCCACTCATGTGCGGATATGGATTAGCCCTCATTAGCATTATCTGGTCTCGCTGTAAATTAAGTCAAGAGTCAGGCCTAATGGGTAACCTCCACATAGTTGTAATTATTCTGATAGCATCAGCACCCTTACTACTACAGCTCAAACAACTCAATGATAAAAAGCCACATACTGGATCAGTCGGTGGTGTCCACGCTTACAGTCTAAACGGCTCACTAAATAGTATAACCACACCTAAAGACGTCATCATTTCAGACCAACCATGGGCAGTAGCTTGGTACGCTGACAGACCAGCTATTTGGTTACCGCAAACCTATTATGATTTCATCAAAGTTGAAACCATTGCTGACAAAGTAACTTCAATTGCTGGCATCCATGTTTCTAGCATGAGCTACAGTGGTGAAGATATCCGGCAGTCATTCTACAATAATCGGGACCTCACAGCCATGGCCTACCTGCCGTGGATCAACTATTTCGTAAGAAACGAAAACGCAGCGAATATCAGCCAGAACCCCAGTGTCGCACCATTAATCGACTCTCAAATCGGAAGATACCCACACAGGACCAAGCTCTCGGGACTACTGGAACCATCCACCTACTACTCACGCTCCATGATTCGCGTGAAATAACTAAGAAAGTAGCCTATTTTTATTATGCCTAAAAAATCAGCCCCATCATTTGAGGAAGCAATTGAAGAATTAGACAAGCTTGTCGATCAAATGGAATCAGATCAACTCCCTCTCGAAGAGTTGATTAGCCATTATGAACGGGGAGCCAAGCTGCTCTCTGAATGCGAATCGACACTCACTTCTGCAAAAAAGCGACTTGAAACTATCAAAAATAGTGACACCAAAGTAACAACTAAGGCGGCACCAAAGCCATCCAATAATAGCCCATCATCAGACAACGATGAAATCAGACTTTTCTAAATCACCTAAGCCGCTTCCGCGCCTACTTTCCACGATCCAATCCCCCGAAGATCT
This sequence comes from Rubritalea sp., assembly GCF_039830215.1. Classification (NCBI taxonomy): domain Bacteria; kingdom Pseudomonadati; phylum Verrucomicrobiota; class Verrucomicrobiia; order Verrucomicrobiales; family Rubritaleaceae; genus Rubritalea; species Rubritalea sp. Next base: position 1,041 of record NZ_JBDOPO010000117.1, read on the forward strand.
TAAGAAACTCCACAGAGCAGATCTTCCAGAATTAGCTCAAGAAATCCGTGACGTTCTGATTTCACGACTCTCCGTCACTGGAGGCCACCTAGGCCCCAACCTAGGAGTCGTGGAGCTCTCCATTGCTCTCCATTACGTTTTTGACTCACCGACTGATAAATTCACATTTGACGTCTCCCACCAGGGTTATGTTCATAAGATGCTCACTGGGCGAGCGAGTGAAATTCACACGATCCGCACTCATGACGGGCTCAATGGCTATCTATTGCGAACTGAATCTGAGCACGATTGCTATGGAGCTGGTCACGCGGGCACAGCCGTATCAGCAGCGCTTGGGATGGCATCAGCTCGCGACCTCGCAGGGAAAGATTTCGACGTCGTAGCAATTGCTGGTGACGCTGCATTCACCTGCGGAACCACATTAGAAGCACTCAACAATATCACAGATGCAACCAAGAAATTCATTGTGGTTCTTAACGATAATGAGTGGTCTATTGATAAAAATGTTGGAGCTCTGGCGCGGCATTTCAATGGACTTCAAACGAGCTCAGCCTACTCAGCAGTCCGCAGTAAAACTGCGGACGTCGTTCAAAAATTTGGTGGTGTGGGGGCACGCAAGCTCGCACAAAAGCTAGAGCAAGGTGCTAAGAACTTACTCGCCCCTAGTGTTTTATTTGAGAAGTTCGGCATCCGCTACTTTGGACCAATCGACGGGCACAACATCGAGATATTGATCGATACATTCGATTATCTACGGAATCAAGATGAGCCAGTGGTTCTACATATTATCACAGAAAAATGGCGCGGCTACACCCCCGCCCTCGATAACCCTGGGAAATTTCATGGTCTCGGAGCCTACAAAATCGAAGATGGATCTACGGCAGCTGGCTCAGTCCCAACCTTTTCAGAGATCTTTGGTCGCAATC
>NZ_JBDOPO010000070.1:0-8284 GCF_039830215.1 Rubritalea sp.
GTTCGTCCATTGGTCGGTGCTTTTGTGTTTGCTCCTTAAGTAACTGATCTGGGCGACCCTCTTGCAAGAGGTCGAGGCGTTTTGAGTTTTTACAGACGTTTTTTACACTACCGGGGAGGTCTTGCGAACCAACGAGTGCAAGCATCAGATAGACCCCACACTGTAGTCTCTATCGTATTGATGGCGAACATTGGCCACGTCTAGTATCGCTGATGGCCATTCATAAAACGATCACACGAGAACAGCCCTACGAAGACATATGGGTAAAACCTGCAGTAACTATCGCCTAGGAGTATGTATCGCCTAGGAGTATGCATTATCCTGATCTATGATAGCGCGGATTCGCACCAAACTAAATGTCCCTCGTTCACCACGAGGCTATTGGGCTAAAAAGGCAAATGGTCATAAGATGGGCCGCAAACCTAGACTGCTGAAAGCGACTGGAGATCACCTTCTCGAGTGGCGGGTAGGCGATCAACCTAAACTACAAACACAAAGAAATCCTACCCTCCAAGCAAGTGAGGTCAGTCAGAAAAAAAGACCAGAAAAGGAGCATCGGATGATTAAGGCTGTTCGTATTGCGCTTCGAGGTGAGAAATGAGGTAGAGATGGCTTGATCATCCCCAAATGGAGCTGGAAGCACCTTTCATTAGAAACATCCGAAGCTCAGCTAGAAAGAGCCCTATTATTGTTAAACCCATTTCTTTAAGTCTGCGAGGAAACTGGTGTTGAGGTTCACTGTCCTATCCAGGTAAACCCTAAGACAGAACCAGAGTATTACGAAAATTGAACATCGGGCGCGGTTCAGCTTTGCTGGGAAGATGCAAAACTACATTTGTCGATCAGGGAGACCAAGACACGTTACACGAAAAAATCAGAATACAGTTGGGACAGCTACACCCATTCACAAAGAGGCTTACTTGAAATCAAAGTCGGGAGCATCAAAAAGCGTGACGCCAAGATTTCCAAACTCGAATCTTTCATTGCAACTCTTGCTGAAACGGCAATTAAGCAAATGAAGGACGCCAAGGCTCTTAAGCTCGCAAGGGAAGAAAAAAAGAGAAGATATGCGTTCATTTCTGAGTACCTAGATGCTCGAAACAAACAAAAACGGCTCGAAAAAAAGCAACATAAGTCATTGTTGGAATGCCAGCAAGTTATAAATACGTCACGGAGCTACGCGAGTATATCCAGATGTGTGAGCAACAAGCTTCTCGACTGAAGTCTGAAGGCTACAATATTACAGAGGACGACTTTCTGCAAATCCAGTGGATGAAAGCTCGTCTAGAAATGATCGATCCATTCCTAGGCGCGGGAATTCCATTGAAGCATATTTCATATTTCAGTAGCTAAAGGGATCGAGCCTGAAGATTATTACTGGTAATCAAGTAAGTAAGGGCTCGGCCGATCAAAATAGGGTGAAAATAATTACACAGATTTTACACAGATTCTCGACCGAATTGGTGCGAAAACGGATGTATTTGGCCGAATGTCGCATTTAGTCAACATCTCATTGCATCACGAAACACCTTATATAATATAAGGAAACCAACAAATACCCTGACCGGGAGTCGAACCCAGATCTAAGCTTTAGGAGAGCCTTGTTCTATCCATTGAACTACCAGGGCATTGGTTGCTGGGATTGCGGTGCAAACCTAGACAAGGATGATAGTGATGACAAGCCTTCAATCGTCTTGCAATCCGTATAATCCGAGCTATGACGTCGAGCTCGATCAGCGTATTTCACGATGGAATGCGCTATCCCATTTACCCTAAAAGGATAGCAAACAGATGCCGAACGTATTTATCAAGACTTACGGATGACAAATGAACGAACGTGATTCTGAGCAGGTTGCTCGGATGTTTACTGAAGGTGGATACACGGTCACCAAAGACGAGTTCGATGCGGATGCTATTCTTGTGAATACTTGTTCGGTCCGAGATCAAGCGGAGCAAAAGGCGCTGGGAAAAATGGGCCACATGGGTGCCCACCGTCAGCGCAAGCCACACGTGGTTTACGGCTTCATGGGCTGCATGGCTCAGTCGCGCGGATCCGAGCTATTTCAAAATGTCCCCCACCTCGATGTGGTGGTTGGTACCCAGAAGTACCACAAGGTCTTTGAGTATGTGGATGGGATTCTTAAATCTCGCCTTGAGCGCCGGATGGACGACCTCAAGCTCACTTACAAAGGCGATAACATCTGCGACATCGAAGAGGAAAAGGATTCGCAAAACACGATCAAGGATCACGTCAATACGACGACTGATCCGACAGCTTTCGTCTCTATTATGCAGGGGTGCAATATGAAATGCTCCTACTGCATCGTTCCCGACACCCGAGGCCGCGAGCGTGGTCGCCCGATTGCTGATATTGTTAAAGAATGTGAGACCCTGGCCGAGCGCGGCGTGAAGGAAGTCACATTGCTTGGTCAGATCGTCAACCTCTACGGCCGTACTGAATTTCCAAAGGTCGATGGTAAGTCTCCATTCGTCCAACTCCTTGAGGCTGTTCACGAGATTGATGGCATCAAGCGCATCCGTTTCACCTCCCCTCACCCTATTGGCTTTCGCGATGATTTGATCGCGGCCTACGGCTACTTACCCAAGCTTTGCTCCCATATTCATTTCCCTATGCAAAGCGGTAGTGACCGAGTGCTGAAGCAAATGCGTCGCCCGTATAAGAATGCTAAGTTTATCGATATCATCGAAAAGATCAAAGCGGTGCGTCCAGACATGTCGGTCACCACGGATGTGATCGTTGGATTTCCGAGTGAGACTGACGAGGAATTCCAGGAGACTTACGACACGATGAAGCATCTCGCATTCGACAATGCTTTTGTCTACCGCTACTCAGAGCGTCGCAACACACCTGCTGCCGAGAGACTGGATCAAATCCCTGAACCGATCAAAGAGAAGCGCAACCAAATCCTGCTAGCATTGGTCGATGAAGTTGCTCAGCGCACCAACCACGCGCTGGTAGGAACTATCCAAGAAGTGCTCTGTACTGGACCGTCTAAAAACAACCCAGACACGCTCAACTCGCGTACTGGACAAAACAAGATTGTCATCGTTGAGGGCAACGCAGACCGACTCGTCGGCAAGATCTTCAAAACAAAGATCGATGCCTGTACTGGCTTCACGCTCTACGGAACTCCAATCATCGATTCGATAGAAGATTAGCCCCCCCAATTAACCATTGAAGTAAGGCTCAATCCATTAATGGTTTGGGCCTTATTTGTCATTATTCTCTATACTAAATACTCTCCTGCTTCATCACGCCAACATAAGGAAGGTTTCGATAACGGCCTTGATAATCGAGCCCATAGCCGATGACAAATTCGTCGTCAATATCGAAGGCTTTGAAGTCAGCCTCACACATTCCAGCGCGTTCTTTTCGCTTATTCAAAAGCACACAGCTACGCACTTCGGATGCCCCGAGTTCGAGTAAAGCATCTGAGACCGCACACATTGTCAGTCCGGTGTCGAGAATGTCATCCATAATGAGAACCTTTTTGCCCTCAACCTCGGGCATTTTCCTATCGAGGAACTCCACCTTGCCACTGGTTTTGATATTTCCATGGTAACTAGAGATATTGAGGCACTCCACCGTCATCGTCACTGGGAGCCTCCTGCACATGTCGGCGGCAAAAACTAAGGCTCCTTTAAGCAATATGACCACCACTAGTCCGTCACTGGCAAATTCCGCCATCAAGTTTTTAGCGACACAATCGAGCCTCTCTCGGATCTCTTCTCCATTAATCAGTATACGTTCAACGTCTCGATGCATGGATAAGTCATAAATAATTCAGTGAGTTGAAGCAACAAACAATGGTATTTCCTTTCCTTTATTAAGACTTAGAATTATTCTAATTAAGACTTGATCCATTCCGATACTTAGCTAGTTTACCCACGCCTATGAGCACACCAGCAGACACACTCAATATTCCAGGCTTACGTATGACTAAACAACGTAAGGATGTGTACCGCGTGCTCACAGAATCGCGTGACCACCCGACCGCTTCCGAAGTCTACGATCGGGTGAAGCACAGCACACCTGGCATCTCACTTGCTACGATTTATAATTGCCTAGAGACTCTAGTGGAACACAAGGCTGTGAAGCAGGTGAATTTCGACCGCGAATCTTCTCGCTATTGTCCAAATCTAAGTGAACACGGGCACTTCCACGACGAGAAAACTGGCGTAATCCACGACATCAATTTCAAAAAAGGTGTACAACTCAGCGACTTTCTGGACATCCCGGAGAACGCTGACATTTCAAGTCTTGAAATAACCCTCCGTGGCACACTCCCTAAGACCTAAAGATTTCCCCTACTCAAACTACTTTCGCGGTTTCGACCGTGCTTATACATTTAACACAACCCCAACAACAGAACACACTACAGTCATGTCTATCATTATTAAAGACCTTCACGCAAAGATCGCTGACACCGAGATCCTTAAGGGCCTTAACCTCGAAATCCCTACGGGCGAAGTCCATGCTATCATGGGGCCAAACGGTGCAGGCAAGTCCACTCTTTCTAAAATTATAGCAGGTCACGACGACTATGAAGTGACTGCAGGAACTATCACTATGGATGGTGTTGACGTTCTTGAGCTCAGTGTGGATGAGCGTTCCCGCGCTGGTATTTTCCTCGCGTTCCAGTACCCAATGGAAATCCCAGGTGTATCCAATGCTAACTTCATCCGTGCAGCACTCTCCGCTCGTCTTCCAGATGGTGAGGAACTTGACGCTGTTGCCTACTACAAGGACCTCTACTCAAAGATGGATGCGCTCGACATGGACCGAAAGTTCACTTCACGCGCCGTGAACGAAGGTTTCTCTGGTGGTGAGAAGAAGCGCAACGAGATCCTCCAGATGATGATGCTCGATCCACGCTACTGCATACTCGACGAGACTGACTCCGGCCTCGACATCGATGCCCTCAAAATCGTTTCTGAAGGAGTAAACATGCTCCGCAGTGCAAACCGCGGCTTCCTCGTGATCACCCACTACCAGCGGCTTCTCAACTACATCAAGCCAGACGTCGTGCACGTTCTCGCGGACGGCCAAATCGTCAAGAGCGGCGGCCCTGAGCTTGCTCTCGAGCTAGAAGAAAAAGGCTACGACTACCTTACGAAGCCGGTTACTGCGTAACTCGACTTCGTATTTGAGATTTGAAATTAGTAATTTGAAATCACCAATGACCTACGAGCAATTTGAAGATCTACCAGTCTGGCAAGAAGCTATTCGCTTAGCTGAAGGCGTAGACGACCTTCTTAGCTCGATGAACAATAACCAACTCAGCTTTAGCAAAAGAGATCAGATTGAGCGCTGCTCGCTCTCCGTCTCAAATAACATCGCTGAAGGTTTTGAGCGAGGCAGCACGCGTGATTTGCTCAGATTCATCTACATTGCTCGGGGATCAGCAGCAGAAACTAGATCGATGCTCATTCTATTTGAGCGTCGACCTCATCTCTCAGATTTCAAATCTCAAATAGTGCACCTCAAAGAACTGAGCCTGAGCTGTAGCAAGCAACTCAGAGCATGGGCAGCCCATTTACAGAATTCAGATATCAAAGGACAACGACACCCCAATTCCAAATAATTGGTCGCAGCCCACTAGCAATCTCAAATCACAAATCACACATTTCAAATCACCAAGATTATGGACATTTCAGACACAACAATTGCTCCTGAGATTGATCAGGACACACAAGCCGCGATCGATGTCGATCGCGCCACGGGCGACTTCCGTTTCCCTGAGAACCACAAGTTCGACGCAGGTTACGGTCTCAATGCCGACACCGTTCGCTACATCTCGGACGTCAAAAAAGAAAAAGACTGGATCCTCGAATTTCGCCTCAAGGCTCTCGAGGTATTTGAATCAAAGGCAATGCCCACCAACTGGGCAACAGACGACCTTAACAACATCGACTTCGACGCCATCCGCTACTACCTTTCAGACGGTGAGCGCCCGAAACGTAGCTGGGACGATGTCCCTGACGACATCAAAGAAACATTTGAGCGTCTCGGTATCCCCGAGCAGGAACGTGCATTCCTCGCAGGTGTAGAAGCTCAGTTCGACTCAGAGGCAGCATACTCAAACGTCAAAGAAGCTCTGAGCAAGGAAGGTGTCATCTTCGTTAACTCTACTGAAGGTCTGCGTGAACACGAAGAGATATTCCGTCCATACTTCGGCAAGGTAATCCCAACGGGTGACAACAAGTTCTCAGCACTCAACTCCGCAGTATTCTCCGGTGGTTCATTCATCTATGTACCAAAAGGCGTAAAGCTCAAGCAACCCCTTCAAGCATACTTCCGTATCAACTCCGAAAACTTCGGTCAGTTTGAGCGTACGCTCATCATCGCTGACGAAGGATCTGAAATCATGTACATGGAAGGTTGTACTGCCCCTAAATTCGAGACCGCGACGCTTCACTCAGCTGTGGTTGAGCTGGTTGCTCTCAAGGGTGCTAAGATTCAGTACGTGACAGTTCAGAATTGGTCATCCAACGTATTCAACCTCGTGACCAAGCGTGGTATCGCGCACGAAGATGCAGAAATCCGCTGGATTGACTGTAACATAGGTTCACGCCTCACTATGAAATACCCTGGTGTTGTGATGAAAGGCGAAGGCGCGCGTGGTGAGGTGATCTCCATCGCACTCGCTAACGATGGCCAGCTTCAAGACACTGGTGCTAAGATGATCCACGCGGCAGACAACACCACATCTAACGTGGTTTCTAAGTCTATCTCCGTCGGAAAAGGCAACTCTACTTACCGTGGCCAGGTGCATATTCCTAAGCACCTAAAGGGTTGTAAGAACAACACTGAGTGTGACGCGCTCCTTATCAATAGCCACTCACGCACTGACACCTACCCAGCTATCACAGTTCGCGGGAACCAGCACGTGACTCAGCACGAGGCTTCAGTCTCTCAGGTTTCTGAGGACATGCTTTTCTACATGCAGCAGCGTGGACTTAACGAAGGGCAAGCAATGTCGCTCGCTGTCAACGGATTTATCAACGAGCTCGTCCGCGAGTTCCCAATGGAATACTCAGTAGAGCTCAAGCGCCTCATCGACCTAGAAATGGAAGGCAGTGTCGGATAAATCCGGCAATTAAGAATTAACAATTAGGAATTAAGAATTGCGATTAGGCTGGAGCCAAACTCTTTACAGCACCGCTGCCAGTCGTCTTCACACTTCACACTTCACACTTAATACTCACTTAATGACTACTTTAGAATTACCCAGCATCACGGCTGAACAGCCAGGCACACTCGCTGATGCACCACAATGGTTCACCGACGCACAAAACGCGGCTTGGCAGACCTACCTCGACACTCCAGCTCCGTCCCGCAAGATGGAAACATGGCGTTTCGGAGAGCTCAAGCAGCTCGACTTCAGCAGCTTCACTCCAGCAGCATTTGCTGAATCCGAAAATATCGACATTTCCATCTCTGGGCTCGACGAAACATCAGCTCAATTCATTTTTGCCAATGATTCGCTAGCTCACGCAGAAGCGGACCTTCCCGATGGTGTTATTTGTTTACCACTTGAAGACGCACTTCAACAGCACTCTGAACTTGTTCAAAAACACTTCATGAAGGGTGAGTCAAAGCTCGGCTCAGCAAAGTTTGCTGCCCTGCATCAAGCGCATCTCACTAACGGCCTCTTTGTCTACATTCCTAAAGGCGTGGAAGTCGACAAGCCAATCGAAGTGTACCACATTCTTGCTGGTGATCAGTTAGCAATCTTCCCACACACTCTCATTGTTACTGAAGACAACGCTAAGGTGACAGTGGTAGATTACTTCAAGAGCGCTAGTGACGGTGCTGGTCTCTGTATCGCTATGAACGACCTAGTTGCAGGGGCTGGTTCACTGCTCAACTATTCAGCGATTCAGGACTTCAACCTTAGCTCAAAGATCATACAGATCAATAATACCTCTGCTGAGCGCGATTCAAATGCAAAGGCATTCACCCTCAACGTAGGTAGTGCATGGGCACGCAACGAGTCACTCTCATTACTCCGTGGCAAGGGAGCCAACTCTGACATGCTTTCACTGAACATCCCAGCGGGTGAGCAGAAGTTCGACCAACGTACATTCCAGCACCACGCTGCAGCACACACATTCAGTGACCTGCTTTATAAGAACACTCTCTACGGCAACGCCAAAACAGTCTTCTCTGGCCTTATCACTGTCGACCCTAGCGCGCACTTCACAGATGCTTACCAGACTTGCCGCAACTTGATGATGGACGCCACCACCGAGGCAAACT
>NZ_JBDOPO010000204.1:0-8256 GCF_039830215.1 Rubritalea sp.
TTACGCCAATCTCAGCATAAGTGAGCCCCTGTTTACGAAGAAGTACAGCTTGCTTGCGTCTATCTTCGAGTTGGCTAGGTGTGAGCGTACGTGCGTCTTGAAGTTTCATAGCTTATATCCAGCAGAAGTAATGCCAACTGGTTTTCTGCCTGATTAATAAGTGCTGTTGATAGTGATTTAATTTAATCTTGAAAGATTAGCCTAACTAAGATATCAAGAAGACGTATACACCTGTCATATGTTATCAGGGAAAGCTCATTATGTTGCAACGAACCACCCAGAAAGATCCCATAGAACCAGATGTGACGAATGAGAAAGAAGCAAATAACTCATTTCCCATCTCTATTGCGATTGACCCAGTCAGGATTCTGGGAGGTATTCTGACACGTTGGTATTGGCTTTTATTGGGAGGGGTGGCACTTGGGGTGGTGGGATTTTTAGTGGGGATGAAGCTAAATAAGCAGGCGTTTAGTTTGTCAACAGCGCTAATCAGAGGAAAGATTCCCCAAGTGCAGACTTCGGAAATTGGCCAGCCTTTCCAGCCGGCAGATTTAAATGATGCCACCCTTTTGTCCATCTTGCTTGCAACTGAACCCTTGGAGTATGCGATGAAACGAGTCAACAATGGACTGAGTGGTCTTGAAATAGCTGAAAAGGTCAAAGCGGCTCAACTCGAAAACACGGATATTTACTACATCACATATCGTTCTTCGGTAAGTGATAAAGACGCTCTAAAATTTGTAACTATATGGTCTGAAGAGATTATTGAGTATACTAAGCGGCTGCAACAATCTGAAGCTCGTGCCGTGCGAGATATTCTAGCGAAAGAGGTTAGGCAACTCGAATTTCGTATCGATCAACTAGATCTTCGTATTATCGATTTTGCAAAGAAGAATAATTTTTTTGGAGGGGAATCACAGGTTACCGCACTATTGGATAAAATATCACAGATTGAACTGCAGCTAGGAGCAGCAAAATCTCAAAAGGCTTCACTTCTGGCGCAAATCGAAGAGCTCTATGAAAAAATTCAGCACCATAGCCCGCTTGGGAGCTCTTTAAGAGAAGCAACACAAGAGTTGGCTAATCTCCGATCTACCTATACCGACCAAAACCCTCTCGTGAAAAGTCGGCTAGCCAGTATCCTGCACCTTGAGACTGAGGTGGCTCGGCTGTCGGATGTGAAAAATACACCGCTAGAGAAATTTACTGGGTCAGATTTAGGGAACACTATATATCTCAGTATAATTAGTTCTAATAGTCAACTTACTGATGCAGAGAATAGAATTATTGCACTAGAGGAACAAGTGAAGGTTGAGCAAAAAAAACTGAGCAAGTATCCCTCTATTATAGCTAAGTACAATGCCCTAGTTGCGAAGAGGGGTTCCCAACTCAATGAGCTCTCGTTGCTGGGCAAGCGTCTTAAAGAAACAGAAATTTTTGCATCCGGCTCTCCTGGGTATTTCCAGACATTTGAAGAACCCGATATTCGGAAGGTTGTGCCCTCCTCAATGATGAAGAAGCCTCTAATCCTAGGGGGGGGTGGAATGATCATGGGTGCAGGTTTGGCGTTACTCATTACCTTGTTTAAGACTCAGCGTTCTTCAAGGCGTTCAGTTCTAGAGTGTTGTGCGACGACGGGTGGCCGGTTTGTAACTGGCTTTCCCAGTGAAGGTATTGATGCTCCAGAATACAATGATTTTTGGTTAGAAAGATTGGCGATGAAGTCTAACGCTGATAGTCCAGTTCTTTTTTGGACTGCAGCCCTAACTCCTGAAGAAGAGCAAATATTCTGGCGGGGACTCTCTAAGGCAGCCCATTTTGATGCAGGGCGGACTCTAAAAGTATACGACTTGACCCCCGAGGTCACCCTCGCCGATGAGCAAGAGAAGCAGCAGGACTTGCTGTGGGGAAGTAAAGATTCAGAGTGCTATATCTGGAGAGCCCATAGCTTACCGGATAGAAGCAAGCGAGGGTTATTATCATCAGTTGAAGAATGCTATGCTCTGATTGCAACTGAGAAATCCTCTCTCCAGGCATTTAATGATTCACGTGAGTTATTCGAGATATACCTTCCTCCATGCCATGGTACTCTCGCCACTCAGACCCCAGCCAGTGGCTGGTTTCGTATAAAAGCTGACCAACTCTCACTATTTTTATCTCGACTACTTTCTAGGTAATGAACATTCTTCCATTATTGTTCCTTCTTTTATTTATTAATAGGGCTTTTCCAAATCCGAGTGTTACTCAAGGCGATGCCCCTTCGGGGGCTGATGAGCCTCCCGAGAATGTCTCTTGGAGAGATCGTTATGAGTTGGGGCCAGGAGATGTGATTAATTTTGCTCTTTTTGGTCGGCCTGAGCTAGACCGTAACGGTTTTAGAGTCTCTCCAGATGGCACTATTAGTTTCCTCCAGGCTCAGACTATTCTCGTCACAGGCCTAACTATCGACGAGGCTCGACTCAAAATTGAAGAGGGTTTGATGGGCTATTTTAAGTCACCACGTGTGATTATCACCCCAGTAGAGGTTGGTTCGAAGCGCTACAGTATACTTGGGAAAGTGATGGGTAAAGGCGTATACACGCTGGCTTCTCCTACTACTTTACTTGAGGCTGTAGCACAAGCTGGTGGAATTGAGACTGGTTTGTTCGAAAGGAAAACTGTTGAAATTGCTGATATGGATCGTTCCTTTATTACTCGCAACGGGAAGCATCTGCCGGTTGACTTCAGAAAGTTATTTAACGACGGTGATTTGAGCCAAAATGTAGCACTCGAACCTAATGATTTCATTTATATTGCGTCCTCAGTTTCCAATAACTATTATGTATTGGGGGCCGTAACTACTCCTGGAGCACAGGGCTACACTGCTGATGCAAGCCTCGTGTCAGCATTGACACGCCGAGGTGGCTTGACTGATCGAGCTTACACAGATAAGGTTTTAGTTGTTAGAGGTAGCTTCACTAACCCAGAAACGCATGTGATTAGCTTGAAAGATATCCTTGCGGCCAAAGCAAGAGACTTCAAGTTGTTACCCGATGATATAATCTATGTGTCTGAGCGACCATGGATCGTGGCAGAAGATATCTTAAAATTAGCAGCTTCGGCTTTTGCTACTTCGATGGCTTCCACTTGGATCAATAATAATACAACTAGAACAGGTGACTGAGAGAATGCATAGCAAGGCCCTTCAGATTGTGACTTTGCTCACACTGGCCAGTATCATATTGAGTGGCTGTTCTGAGCAGATTCCGCATCCTGATTTTGATCTGAGGAAAGTCGATCAGACCGTGCGTAATTTGAATTTTAAGAACGTTAAAATCAAACGTAAGCCAAGCAAGGATTTGTTGACTCCTGCGGTTGATCCCTACCTCCTTGGGCCAGGTGATGTTCTAGAAATTGAGATATCAGAGGTTGCGGGAACACTAGCGCGCACTTTTGTCATGCCAGATGGGCAGGTCTATTACAACCTCGCAGGAGGGGTTCATGCGGAAGGGTTGACCGTAGCGCAGTTGGCCAGCAGATTAACTACAGCACTCCGTCGAGATTATAGTAGTCCTATCGTGACAGTGGCCCTAGTTGAAGTGCGTTCTAGACGTTTTTGGATTTTAGGTAGGATATTCAAACCTGGCTTGTATCCTTTGAGCCAGCCTACGACTGTTCTGGAAGGAGTTTCTCTAGCTGGAGGATTATTCACTTCAGGCTACTCAGGTTTTACGGAGGAATTGGCTGATTTATCAAATAGTGTGCTTATACGTAATGGTGAGATTGTGCCCGTGGACTTTAAAGCGTTGATTAAGAATGGTGACGCAACACAGAATGTTTATCTCAAACACAATGACTATATCTACATTCCCTCGACAACGACTTCAACGGTTCTCGCGCTAGGGGCTGTGCGTAATCCTCAAGCGATACCCTATAGTGAAGAGTTGACTCTAGTCGACCTTCTAGCCCAATGCAAAGGCCCCACTAGCGAAGCCTTTCTCAATAAGGTTGTAGTTGTGCGTGGCTCTCTCAATGAGCCAGAAGCTGCGATAGTAAACATCAAAGATATTCTAGTGGGTAAGGATGCCGATATTCTACTCCAGCCGGGAGATATCGTATGGATACCTAAAAGGCCGTACCGTTATCTAGAGGCTGTGGTAGAGACTATTTTTCAGGATGCCGCGCGAACGATCGCAGCGAATGAAGGCAGTCGTGTCGCTGGAGGCGAAGGTGATGTAGGAATTTCTCTCCCTCTGGGTACTCCCAGTAATGCCAGCAGTGGCTCCAGTAGTGCTGGCGAATAACATTCTACACCTAGCACTGGATGTTCACAGTTAGCTCTACGGCAATCATTCATAATTAGAAGAACGGCTAGTGAGGATAATCTCCCCCAATTATAGTAAATTATAAAATAGAACTAGGCTTGCTAAAAAATTGAGTAATCTCGCTCGTTGAGCGTCCTATCAGACTTATTGGTCAAAAACAGAAGAGTGATGTGGTCTCCTAAACGGAGCCAATAGCATATTAAAATCTCTGGCTGTCCATCGGTGACTTAATCACCGAAAAACAGACAAGCAAACGTAAGAAAAGACACCTATGTGTTGAATTTAAAGCGCGTATCGCCAGTGTAGCTCTCAAGGGGATTCGCTAAGTAAATGTCATAGGGTTCACGAATTTTTCACCATCCTATTTGGTTTCGACTGAATGGGACCTGCTATTTGAGGGTGGCAAGGTGGTAATAAAAAAAATCCGGCTCAAGCACTGGGAGGTTGAAGTATTTATTGGGGGTATTCGCTATCCGAGGTCACAAAAAAAGCACCGCCTCTTACGAGTGCGCTGCTTTTGATAAATTAGTATGTTAGAAATGAATGACTAGCGCTTCTGGCGCGCGTTTGCCTTGAGACGAAGCGCGTTGAGAGCGATGAAGCCAGAAGCGTCGTTCTGGTTGTATGCTTCTTCTTTGCCTTCTTCAGCGCCTTCCATGGAAGCTACTTCTTCGTCGTAGAGTGAGAATGGTGAGCGACGACCCGCTTGGATGCAGTTGCCTTTGTAAAGTTTCATGCGAACTTCACCAGATACTGTACGCTGTGTGGATGTGATGAGGTCTTGCAGAGCTTCACGCTCAGGAGTAAACCAGAATCCGTTGTAGATGAGTTGTGCGTACTTAGGCATGAGGCTGTCGCGGAGAGCTTGAGCCTCACGGTCTAGAGTGAGCGTCTCGAGATCTTGGTGAGCTGCGAGGAGGATCGTGCCACCTGGAGTCTCGTACACGCCGCGGGACTTCATGCCTACGAAGCGGTTCTCCACGAGATCAACACGACCGATGCCGTGCTGGCCGCCGAGAGCGTTGAGTACTCGCATCACGCCGTATGGGTTGAGAAGTGTGTAGCCGTTTTGCTTGCCGCCAGCAGTGACGTCGCCAAGCTCAGTGATGAGCTCTGCAAGGCCTTCAGTTTGAAGACCTATAATATTGCCTTTTTCGAAAAGGAACTGAACGTATTGTGCCGCGTCTGGTGCGTCTTCAGGAGAAACAGAAAGGACGTACATGTCCTTGTTTTCTTCCTGAGTTGCGTCGTACCAAGTGTCTTCCATTGCACCAGCTTCGAAGGAAATGTGAAGTAGGTTGCGGTCCATTGAGTAAGACTTCTTCATGGATGCTTTGACTGGAATGTTGTTCTCCTCAGCGTAGGCGATCATTTCTGCGCGGCCTGGGAACTGAGCACGGAACTCGTCGTCACGCCACGGTGCAATCATCTGGATGTCAGGTGCGAGAGCTGCAACTGACAGCTCGAAGCGGACCTGGTCGTTGCCTTTGCCTGTAGCACCGTGAGCGATAGCGTCAGCGCCTTCGGCGATAGCTACGTCAACCATACCCTTGGAGATGCATGGACGTGCGATGGATGTACCGAGGAGGTAACGGCCTTCGTAAAGTGCGTTGCCTTGGAACATTGGGAAAATGTAGTTCTCCGCGAAGTCTTCTTTTAGGTCGCCGATATAGCACTTGGAAGCGCCAGTCGCGAGCGCCTTAGCTTCGAGGCCGTCGAGTTCTTCTGCTTGTCCGACGTCGGCACAGTAGGCGATGATTTCTGCGTTGTACTTGTCCTTGAGCCACTTCAGTAGAACGGAAGTGTCGAGGCCACCAGAGTAGGCTACTACGATTTTCATAATGTTATTAGATAAAAGGACTGGGCTTTAGAGGAATCCGAAGCACTTGTCTTCTTCGAAAATAAGCAGGGAATGCCAGCATGGGCAAGTGGAATTGACCACAAGGATTATTAATGGGCAACGTTTTAGGTCGCATTCTTGATGCTGTGTCGGTGAGAGTATTTTCGAATTCTCGCTGGTGCTTTCAGAAGTCTGCGCATGTCATTTTTAGCCTAGGATTTGAAGTACCCAGCTTTTCTATCTGATGGTCTTTTTGGTTCAGCCATTAGGTCTCTATTCAAATATTCGGTAGTGTTGAGATCTGGGCTGTAGCTCGGGAGGTAATGCCGCTCTTGCCTTCAAATTTCTGATTTACCCACTCCTTCACTTTTTTAGCATGGTGAACCCGAAGACTGTCTTATATTAACTATATGCTCCACTCAGTATCCTTAACGGTCCGACGCATAAATTTTACGAGCCGTTGATATTTTATTGCCCCCGCGGAAAACCTAAAGTGCATCTACCTGATTTTTGTTATAGTTGAGGTCATATTCACTCTCTATTTTTTGCTCTATCTCTCGAACTGGACTCTCTCCTCCTGATGAATATAGATCACTGCTGCTTCTTGCAGCGATCCTCCCAGAGGAACGTAGTCATTCGCCTAGATAATAAAATGAATTACAAGCTCAAGCAGCCCCCCACTTCTTCTAAAGTCGGCAACTCGGACACAGCCAGCGGCTAGAAAATTTTCAATCGAGCGGTTCTCACTCAAATACTAGCTAGGCGGAGGTTTTCCTGAGCTGAAAAGAAAGGTGGCCTTAGTAAGGCGCGCCCTTTGTAAATTTATCTTTTAGTCCCAGAGGTTAGCAGGGTACTCACCTTGCTCGACGAGCTTGGTGAGGCTGGCAATGCACATGTCTTTGTCCTGTGGGTAAGTAACGCCGAACCATAAACTCGAAGTTTCGAGGATTTTGCAATCAGCTTTGCCAGACTTTACTATGGTGTCGACATCAGTAGGGATGAAACACTCGGACTGCATTTCAGTGCCGCGCTCCTTGAGGAATGCAATGAAGTTCCTTTCGAGTTCTGGCATGATGCTTCGTGGGAATCCCCAGAAGTTCATGGAAGTGAGAGCGTTGACTGAGAGTCCAACGCGGTCTCCAGCGAGGTTATCGCCGCGGCAGACTCCGTCAGACTCCACTTCTATATTGAGGTGCTCTTCAACGATTTTGAGGAAGCCGTTAGAGTTAGAGCAGATACCGCGGTTTACATTACCGTGGTCAGAAAGGGTGTTCTCAAGCTTGTAGCCAACCATGCAGTAGTGATCGACTCCATCTGTGAACTTAGCTATTTCGGTGAAGTAGGAAGTGATTTGCTTGAATGAATCAGCACCGTAAAAATCATCAGCGTTGATAACAGCGAATGGCGCATCCACTACATTGCGAGCTGCAAGAATCGCGTGCGTAGTGCCCCATGGCTTAGTCCGGCCCTCTGGAGGGCTGAAACCTTCTGGTAGGTCGTTGAGCTCCTGGAATACGTAGACTACATCGATTTTTTCAGCAAACTTATCACCAATTTGAGTTTTAAATTTATCAGCAAAGTCTTTGCGGATAATAAAAACGACACGGCCAAAGCCTGCGCGAATAGCGTCATAGACTGAGTAATCAAGAACGGTCTCCCCCTTAGGTCCCATGGGTGCCATCTGTTTGAGACCGCCGTATCGGCTGCCCATGCCTGCTGCAAGAACGAGGAGTGTAGGTTTCATAGTATTCGGTATGAGTAATGGGTGGGGTGAAATGGGTATTTCGGATCAAGCTGACGGCTTTATGATAGGATTTCGGAGCCTCGACAACCCAAAAGTTATAGGGGTGAAAAACAAGTCCTTTTTGTGTATAGAATGATTGCTGCGTTTATCTGGGCTGGCCGACACGGTCAGAACGTGCGCAGACCTGAAGGCGTTAATCTGGCAGCAAATCACGAGGGGTAGCATTTATGTGCTCCGCTTAAGTACTGCTGAGTTCTGGACTGCAGCGACTGAGCGTATAAGCGTGGTACTATCGGAATGCTTAGCCTACCAAACTTTATTTTCCTAGGTGGGTGGGTACTCAGGTTATCCAAATAAGAAAAATTCTC
>NZ_JBDOPO010000062.1:0-8251 GCF_039830215.1 Rubritalea sp.
ACTAAAAGAAGAAGGATAGATGGTAGCTTGAAACGCCATGCTAACCATTGTGCTAGAATTCCTAAGCCTAAGATGGAGGTTATGTATATCCCGAAATTAATTCCAATAGAATCGAACATTGAATTGCAGTGTGGGTAGTGAAGTCGGTGTTAGATTGTCGCTCTTAGTAAAGCTATTTACACCAAGGGATTCAGTGTAAAGTTCTCTAAATTGCGGCTGATGTGTTCACGATGTCATTGCCTGCTGGTGAATTGCTAGATTTTTCGTGATAAATATCGTTTGCTCCCTTGACGTCACGAGTTGAGTTGGCCAGTGTGGACATTCGCCTCATATGCTATGTGATAGCTATATGAACGTTGCCCATTTTTCCAATTAGAGACCCAATTTTTAAGAGCCCGTGTATTCAAACGAAGATTATTTGTTAGAGCTGATTATTGAATCAGGACTGATTAACCATGACGATATTCTGTCAGCTAGAAACCAACTTTCTGGGGCTGAGAGTGTCGTTGAGCGATTGATCAGTGAAAATAAAGTCTCTGAAGACCAAGTGGCACATGTTTGCGCCCAGAGCTCGAGTATGGAGTTCATTGACCTGCGTAGTACAGCAATCTCACCCGATATGTTTGATCATATTGCTGAAGATATTGCTCGGAGGTTTCGAGTGATCCCTGTGAGTGATGATGGCTACACCTTGACCGTGGCTATCTCTGACCCCTTGAATTTTGAGGTGCTCGATACTCTGCCTCACGTGATTGGACGTGAAATCAGTCCTATTTGCGCCTCTGGTAGCGCGATTGATCAGTGTATCCAAATCAACTATGGGGGGGGGGAGCATCAAGAAGAAACATCTGATGAAGAGTTCACCTTCGGTGATGAACAGGAAGGAGCAAGTGATGCTCCTATCATCAAGATGGTGCAGCAAATTTTCACCGAGGCCCTTAAGATGCGCGCGAGTGATATCCACATTGAGCCATTGGAGGCGTCGCTCCGTATCCGTTACCGAGTGGATGGTAAATTGGTCGAGTCAGCCACCCACCCGAAAAAACTACTCCCTGCGATTATTGCACGCTTGAAGGTGATGAGTAGTACCATGAGCATTGCTGAGAAACGTCTACCTCAAGATGGACGAATCCAGCTCAAATCAGGAAATAAAGAGATCGATTTACGAGTTTCTAGTGTTCCTAGTAGTCATGGTGAGAGTATTGTTATGCGTATTTTGGACAAGTCGGCTTTGGTGTTAGGCTTGGGTGAATTGGGCTTCTTATCAGATGACCAAGAAGATTTTCGTCGTTATATCAAGCTTCCTGACGGCATTATCTTAGTCACCGGCCCTACAGGTTCAGGTAAGACAACAACTCTCTACGCCTGCCTAAACTACATCAACAAGCCTGACCGAAAGATCATCACTGTTGAAGATCCAGTGGAATACGAAATGCCTGGTATCAACCAGGTTATGGTGAAATCTGATATAGGCATGACATTCTCCGCAGCGCTGAGGGCTATGCTTCGGCAGGCCCCGAACGTTATCATGATTGGAGAGATTCGTGATTCTGAGACCGCAAATATTGCGATCAATGCATCGCTAACAGGTCACTTAGTATTTTCCACGCTGCACACGAATGATGCACCAAGCGCGGTTGCTCGTTTAGCCGATATTGGTGTGAAGAAGTTTTTGGTAGCCTCCGCCGTGCGCGCCATCATTGCGCAGCGATTGGTTCGTAAGCTTTGCCCAGTTTGTAAAGAACCTGCTGTGCTGGACGAGCGAGAGATGAGGGTGTTCAACTTTGATCCTACCCAAGAAATGGACCACACTATTTATGGTCCTGGCGGTTGTGAGCAGTGCCGCAGTAAAGGATACAAAGGCCGAATGGGTATTTTTGAAATTTTAGAGATCGATGACGAAGTTCGTCACATGATTAACCAGAATCTTACTTCTCCACAGCTACGCAAAAGAGCCCGAGAGTTAGGTATGCGCACCCTCCGTGAGGATGGTATTCGTAAGGTGCAGGCAGGCCTGACTTCTGCCTCAGAAGTTATCAGTGTGACAATGTCTGATCAGGCATAGCAGCGTATCACGAAATCTAACAAATTTAACATATATAATGGATAACCAACAAGTTTTAGAAATCTTCATTGGGCGTGGTATGGTAGATAGATACCTAGCTCAAGATATTGAATCTACAATGGAGACCACCGGTAAAACGTTGGCTGAAACCCTAGCTGACTTTCAAGTTATCTCGGGGAAAGATGAAATCTGGTCAGTCATTGCTTCCGAACTCAGCGCTGAGCTCATTGACTTAAATTATTTCGACCCACCAGCGGAACTTCTTGCTATGGTGCCCGCTGGTATGGCTAGGCTTCACGGCTGTTTGCCTGTGAATGTCGGCGCCGAAGGCCTACATGTTGTTCTCAGTGACCCGCTTAATCCGCAAGCCGCTGAAGATCTGCGCTTTGCTTTAGGCAAGGAAATTATCGTAGCGGTGGCTCCCGACCATTTGGTTGAAGAAAAAATCAACGCATTCTACGTTGGTGGAGGTAGCGCTACAGAGGGATTGCTCGATCAGATTGATTTAGTAACCAATGCCGACGGCACAGAAGATGTGGCATCTGAAGCAAACTCAGCCCCGATTATTCGATACGTCGACTTGGTTATGTTCCAGGCAATCAAAGAGAAAGCATCTGATATTCACTTTGAACCATTCGATAGAGATTTTAAAATTCGTTATCGCGTGGATGGTGGCTTGTTTGAGATGGCCCCACCGCCACCGCATCTGGCCAAAGCAATTATTTCCCGCGTAAAGGTCATGTCTAACATGAATATTGCTGAGACTCGCGTGCCTCAAGATGGTAGAATTGTGAAGCAAATCGGTGATAGGCAAGTAGATATGCGTGTGTCTTCGCTCCCTACTCAACATGGTGAGAGTGTCGTGCTGCGTATTCTTGATCGAAGTAGTGTGAACCTAGATATGGAGTCAATAGGCTTGCCTCATCATGTCTATAAATACATGGACGATACCATTCACAAACCCAATGGAATCTTTGTGGTTACCGGTCCTACCGGTGCAGGTAAAACAACAACGTTGTATGCTGCGCTCCGAAAGATAAATACCATTGATGCTAAACTTCTCACTGCCGAAGATCCTGTGGAATACGACATCGATGGAATTATCCAAGTTCCTGTAAACGATTCAATTGGCCTGGACTTCTCTCGTATTTTGCGTGCGTTCTTGCGTCAGGATCCTGATCGTATTCTCATTGGAGAAATTCGAGATAAGGAGACTGCTCAGATCGCAATTCAGGCGTCGCTAACTGGCCACTTGGTTCTAAGTACCCTTCACACAAACGATGCACCTGGTGCGGTCACTCGACTTGTGGATATGGGAGTTGAACCATTTTTGGTGGCTGCTTCACTCGAAGGGGTTCTGGCTCAGCGATTGGTGAGAACCATTTGTTCTAGCTGCCGTGCTCCATATGACCCAAATGAGGCAATTTTGAATCAGCTCGGAGTATCTCCTCATGAATTAGGCGATAAAGAATTCTACACTGGACGTGGTTGTGATGTTTGCGGTGGCAGTGGGTACAAAGGGCGACAGGGATTATTTGAGCTACTCGATGTTACAGATTCTATAGGGGAACTTATCATTGAGCGTGCTCCGACTGTAGTTCTTAAACAGAAAGCAATCGAACTTGGTATGCGTACGCTCCGCGAAGATGGACTAGCTAACATCTACTCAGGGAGAACAACAATCGAAGAGGTACTTAAGTACACTTAATTATTATGGGATATCTGTTCTTTAAGCTTTTCATAGGCCGCAAAACTCTCCACGTTAATATCCTATAATTTATAGACTCTACATATATGGCAAATTTTCAATACTCAGCGCTTGATGCGAAAGGCGATCAGACGACAGGTGCTGTACAAGCTGGTAGCGAGGCAGAAGCTATTCAGCAATTACGTAATCAAGGCTTATATCCTACTCAGGTAGTAGAAGAAGGAAAAGGAAGTATTTTGGCTCCTGGTGCTAAAGGTAGGTCAAAGGCTCCTTCGGTAAAAGGCAGGTCACCAGCTAGAGCTAAGATGAAATCCAAGAAGGCCGTCGGAGGCAAAGTGAAGCCGAAGGTTTTGATGATTTTTACACGTCAGCTAGCAACGTTGATCGAGTCAGGTTTGCCTCTTATGCGAAGCCTTACCGTTTTGGCTAAGCAGGAGCCAAATCCAGTGTTGAAAGGTACGTTGAACTCGCTTGCAGATTCTGTGCAGAGCGGTGCGACATTCTCAGAGTCACTAGCCCAGCACCCTAGGATCTTTAACAAGCTTTTCGTAAATATGGTGAAAGCTGGTGAGCTCGGTGGTGTTCTGGAAGTCGTGCTCAACCGTTTGGCTGAATACATGGAAAAGGCTAACAAGCTTAAAAATAAGATTGTTGCAGCAATGGTGTACCCATTGATTGTTATGTTCATTGCCGTTGCGATCTTGGTGTTCTTGATGCTTGTCATTGTTCCTAAGTTTAAGGAGATGTTTGACGAAGGTGTCGAACTACCTAAAATCTCTCAAATTGTATTCGGTTTCTCTGACAACATGATTGCGAGTACAGCTGGTATTCCAAATGCAGTATGGTTATTCATTCTAGGTTTTGGTATTTTTGCTGGTACAAATGTATGGGGTAAGACTACAGGCGGTAGAAAAGCTCTAGATAATCTTAAGCTTAACGTCCCGCTGTTCGGTGACATTCAGCGTAAAAGCGCTATTGCCCGGTTCAGCCGCACACTCGGAACTCTTGTGACATCTGGTGTTCCAATCCTACAGGCATTAGCGATCACTCGTGAAACTGCAGGAAACGTGATCATCGCCGAAGCTGTGGACCAGGTCCATGATGCAGTGAAGGAGGGTGAGTCTATTGTCACACCACTTCAGGCAAGCAGCGTGTTCCCTCCTATGGTGATAAGTATGGTAGATGTTGGTGAGGAAACTGGCCAGCTACCTGACATGCTACTTAAGATTGCTGATGTGTATGATGATGAGGTAGATGGAGCTGTTACAGCTCTGACCTCTATTATTGAGCCGGTAATGATCGTTTTCCTAGCTGGTATTGTTGGATCAATTGTCTTTGCGATGTTCTTACCTTTGATTAAGATGATCCAAGCAGTCGGAAGCTAGACTCGAGGTTCATAGAATACATTTATCAACTGCGAATCTGGGGGACGGGATTCGCAGTTCTTTTTTACCACCATTAAGAAAATAACTCAGTATGAAGAGATATAAAAAACTACCAATCCGTACTGGATTCACTATTATAGAGATCCTCACCGTGATTGTGATTCTAGCAATTCTCGGAGGCATTGGCTTCGGTACGTACATTACCGTAATTAGACAATCTAAAACCAGCCAAACTGAAGTGATGATTGAGAATATTAGTTCTATGCTGGAAGCTAGAGTCAATCAGGGGTTTAGCAAAGATGATCTAGATGACTTAAATGGGATAATTGATTCGAGTACACTCTACCCGACTGGGGACGGGTCGGACACTAGCTCTGAAAACCTCTATGCAGTTCTCTCTGGTGATTACACTCTGACGGGAAAAGTTGACGACGATAGACAGCCGATGTTTCCACAGATTGATCCTGAGTACGCTGGTAAAGGCAAGTATGTGAATAAGGACCGTCTACTGATCGATCCTTGGCAGCGTCCGCTGCGTTATGAATATGATGCTTCGGGGGCTACACAGCTTCACAATAACGTCGAGAACGGCTTCGATGTTTGGTCACTAGGGCCAGATGGCTATGACTTCGGCGAAACCAATGAAGATGGCGCAGATGGTGGACTTGATAATATTACTAATTGGTAAGCTCATTTAGACACTAATATAATTGTTAAAAGCTACCTCAGTGAGGTGCCTTTTTTCTGGCTAGAGTCTTATAAGCTTTACAGTTGCTTGAATATGCGGTTTCTCACAGTCAGAATTTATTTGTTAAGAACTCTTAGTTATAATCGAGGAGTGCAGTAGATTCGGCCATCCGAATAGAGATTCATGGGACTACTGAGCTGCATATGCGCCTAGTCTATGAACTTTATGAGACATAAAAATATTCAAACTATGTAATTTAGCAGCACTGCTGCTGGGTTGCCATGAACCATGAGCACTAAAAAGACAGCCACTAAAAAAGTGGCACGTAAGCGCACTAGCAAAAAAGATATTGAGGCAAGTTCTGTTGAGACCACAGCCGAGTCCGCTCCTGTGAGCACTGAAAATGTGGAAGCAGCTCCAAAGAAGCGCACACCACGCAAGACCACTCCTAAGACTGTTACAGAGGAATCTACAGCCACTGTTCCCGCCGTAGCTCCTGAGCAATCAGACCGCAAAGAGCCAATTCAAGGTGTGCGTGATGCACGCGCTCAAAAAGGTGACGACGATACTGCGAAGCCTGAGGCTCAAAATGCAGGTGTGCAAAAACCTCAGAATGACGATAACGCATCTGATGGTGACCAAAACCAGCAAGGCAAGGGACGTAACCGTAGAGGTCGTCGCAACCGCAATAATAAAGGGGACCAACAACAGCAGGCTCAACAAGTGCAAGCGCCGAAGATCGACGCCAAAGAACTAAGCAAAAGAGCTTGGAAAATTTTCTTAAGTGAAGTCAGTGAGGAAGGTCTCGCACTCATTGGTGACAAAGAAGGTCGTGAACTATCCAAGAAGAGTTTCCGTCTCGCTGAAATCTTCCTCGAAGAGCAAGGGCGACGACGCACACCAAAACCGCAGCCACAGCAACGCCGCCGTCAGAATCAAGACGCAGTAAGTCCTGCTGCTGAAGAAGTGAAGCCAACTGAAGAGGTAAAGGCTTCAACTGAGGCTGCTAAAGTTGAAGCTCCTAAAGTTGAGGTTGCTTCAGCACCTAAGAACGAAGAGTAAACTCAGCTTCGACAGTATTTGGATATCCAAAGCGTGACTCAATCGAGTTGCGCTTTTTCGTATCTAGAGATTGCTTCATTTTGGCAATTGGCCATGATACTCGCTTAGTCTAGTGACTCACCTCTTGCAGATGCTTGGCAGCTCACTTGGAGATTTCCCCAAGTGATCAATGGTGGACTAGGTGTGAGGTGTGAACGGGGTTATAAGGCTTGGTGAAGAATGGAGGCTTCCGTGCGAGGTCTTTCACTCAACGATGATGCCGAGTGTCAGAGGTACATGCGGAGCTTTTTTAGTCATGAGCTCGATGTGGCTGACTTCGACTCATTGCAAGCAATGATTGCTTGAGGCCAAAGGTTGGGGAGCTGACTTGCAGTTTGGTGCCGTGTCGATTTCCACGTTTCGGTTGGTCGGTTTGGTAAGTATCTGGATAGCTCGCGGTTCTGCATGCGCATGATTGGTATAGCATTCTCGCGGCTGCGGCTATCAAGAAGATCTATGGTGTGCCCATGGTGTTACACATTCATTCGAGCCAGGTTGAGCGCATGGGCTCATATACGCGGGAGGAATCGAGCACTGGAGCAATGTCGGGTAGATCTGACAGATGTCGTTATGACAGTTAGTAATATTTCAGCATAATCTCTTCTCTCACTTAGCAATGATAGCGTTCCAGTTGGGAAAATGTATGTGGTGAAGAATGCTATTTGTCCGTTTACTTTTTGTTGGTAGGTTTTGTTCACAAAAGTCACCAGAGTTGGGGGTAGTGGTAGTTCGTGAGCTGTTTGAGACGGTAGCCAGACTTGCGTCTACTAATCCGTGGGAGAGGGTGAACTACTGGCGGCTATGCGCAAGCTGATAGACTTCTATGGACTGGAGCACAATCTTCAATTACTGGGGTAGCTGAGTATAGCTGGTGTCGAGTTTATCTATAGGCCGCTTCGGCATGCACCTGCTTAGTTCTATAGCTGAGCTATATGGAAGGTTAGCTCTTGAGGCTGCTCATTCGTGTCTTGGAGTTATTCTTTCTGATCGATGTGGAGCTAAGAAAACACTGTGAAGTGTATGTGTCGTTGGGTATAGAGATGTGCATGCTTGGGTCAAAGGCATTAGCCGCCTGATAGAGAACAAGCAAATGCACCAAGATTTAGTTAGACGTGCATAAAAAGAAGCAGCGTCTCGCACATGGCAAGACGCTGCTGATGAGATTTTAGCAATTTATGCTAAAGTGAGGGTTTAGGCCTTACGGCCAAAACCAGTCACTACTGGAAGGATACAGATAAGAGTCCATGCTGCGATTCCTCCGAGTACCAACTTGTTAGGGCCAGCTTTAGCTTCGGATTTAGTGA
>NZ_JBDOPO010000176.1:0-8201 GCF_039830215.1 Rubritalea sp.
CACCTTCAGGTGTGAACATAGCAGCAGCGGTGAGCCCACTCTGAACTAGCTGAAGTGAGCACAAGCGATTGTCAACAAAGCGGAATCCTTCTCCAAGAAACTTCAACATGTCAACTTCGACTCGGCCATGTGTGAGGTTATCTACTAATGAATCAACAAAGCGCTCTAGATTATCGCGATGGTAAAATGATGCATAAATCAAGTTAAGTCCAATGATGCCAAGAGCCTCCATTTGATCCATATTTTCCTCATCTAACAATCTCACGTGACATAAAACATCACATGGTTCTTCACCCGGTCTTAGCTGTAAGCGCACGCCCATCCAGCCATGGCATTCTTCTTTATCTTTATAGCCTCGAGCTCGTACAGTGTTGCAGTAGCTAAAGAATGTGGTTTTATCATCGCGCTTTTTTGATAGGCGCTCAATCAAGAGGTCGTACTCGTGCTCCAACATAGAGGTCACACGGTCCCGCGAAACATAACGATGAGCTTTACCATAGATCTCATCACTCATGGTCATATCATATGCAGAAATTGATTTAGCAACAGTGCCCGCAGTAGCCGAAGCGCGGAAGAACCAGTTTACTACTTCTTGACCGGCTCCAATTTCAGCAAAAGTTCCGTACTTGCTTTGATCAAGATTGATTCTAAGAGCCTTATTGTAAGAGCTCAGGACTTCTCTAGTATTCATAAATTATTTTTCATTTGGGGTAATCCAATCATTGGTAACCACTTCATCAATGATCACAAGCCTTGGATCATTCACATTTTCAGGGTAGTGAATTTTCAAGGTCACATCCATCAACCCAAATCTATTTCCAATCGGTAGTAGTTGCTGAACTAACGCACTCCTTCTACTAGCATAACCAATCAAGATTGTATCTGAATTTGGATAGGTCAGCTCAAAAGACTGCCATTCCCGAGAGCTAAACCCTTGGTTATAGTACTCATTTTTTCTGCGAGCAACACGCACGACACTTGGCTCTTTAGGTCTAATTTTAGGCAACTCGTCCCAAGCAATATCACAGTAGCCCACATAGGACTCCCAGTCGATCACCCACATGCCACTTGTATTTTTAGTCACCACTCCAGCCCACTTTTCGGCACCTTCTAACAATGCTCTTAATAGATAGAACCCTGTTCTATGCCGAATCTCAGTAATTGCTATAACGTCCACCGGCTCACTCAATGTAAACTCAGAGCCTTTATAATAGTTTGCTAACTTAGCTTCAAGCTCGGGGACTTCCCTAAGCATCGGCCTGAGCTCCCCTGGGGATTTCGCTTGAGACAGCTTAGTCAACAATGTTTCTAGTTCAGCATAAGTCGGAACTTTGTCAGCATTTGAAATCTGCCCCCTACTCTCAACCTCTGGGACCAATTTTTGTTGCGCCAGCTCAATGGGTTTGAAATGGGTAAAAAAAAGCACATATATAAGACTAGCTAGGAGCACACTTGCGATACCAAATACAGGCAAGAGCATGAGCCATGGAAGCCCTTTAGCTCTAGCTGATAGCACATCTAGCGGCAGATCATCTCTCCAATTTTCGGAGGAGATATTTTTGTGGGCGTGCAGGTCAGTGCCCACAGCCTGCAAAACGGGTTCAACTAAAACCAACGGGTCATCAAAGCCCGGAATTTGTATGATCGATCGACAACCTGGGCACGATACATCCGCCCCAAGTAGCTCGACACTAGCCGAGACTAGTAGACGGCAACGAGGGCAAATATATCCGCTCATCATGTCTCTTTCTCCGATAGCCACACGCAAGACTACCGAGAGACTCTCATTAGGCAAGCCACCAATACTGAAAATAACGCTGTATTAGTCAGCAAGGATTAGCACCTTACCTGGACGCTCCATATGAATAATCGAGACATCGTCTTGCTCGGTCAAAACATCGGGGTTCACTGCCTCAAGCCCCCTCGAGGTTGTTGAAATGGTAAGATCTTTGGGAACAAATGCTGGCTGCGATGAGTTGTAAGGGTCATCTCCCAACAAAGTCGGAGCGATCGGTTGCACAGGTTGTATATCCTTGTACTTCCTTGCCCCGACATGCCTAGTAAGAGAGAATGCACTGGCGTCAGAACCTCTGGAGCCACTGCCATGCTCGTCGCAGTAACCCAATGGTCGGCTTTTGACATCATAGAGTTCATTTGTAGCAGTGCTCACGGTCTCCATTTTTCCAGTCTTCAGATTCCGTTCATATTCCTCACATTCTAAAGTGACTCGTAAGCCGGATGTTTTACAGATCTTCATTAGCTCGACACCCTCAGGTCTCACAACAGGCAAAGGCTTGTACTTCCTTTGATAAATTTTCATCGCATCAGCCCAAACAGGCATCACCGTATCGACACTGAAAGCTCCATGGTAAATCTCTTCACGCGAACCATCCCAGAATCCAGCCCACACAGCACAACTCACTTTACTGTTATAGCCTACAAACCAATTGTCAGCGAAGTCACTTGTAGTCCCAGTTTTTCCTCCACCTCTGAAGCCTTCCATCCCCGCTGCGTCATAACCACGCTTTCCGCTGCCTTCTTTAAGAGCTGATTCCAAGACTGAATGTGTTAGATAAGCTGTCGCGGGCTGTAATACAGCGGTCTGTTTCGAACGTGCTGCCTGCCCTTCATTTGAATAAACCACCGTACCATCTCCCCGCTCAATACGAGTCACCCACACCATCTTCGAAGGGGTAGAACCGTTAGTTGCGAACGCTGCATAGGCACGAACTAGTTCTGAGAGTGAGACGGATTCGGTCCCCATCAACTCACGTGGTAAGGCCTTGCCCCTCGGAGTGGAGAATCCAAATCGCTTAGCCATCAACCGTACTTTATCTAGCCCAACTTTACGCCCCAGACGGACGGTTGCTGCGATCTTTGAAGTGGCTAGAGCATGCCGCAGAAGAATCTCACCTTCATAGCGAGGCTCATTTACTTCGCTCCCCCACTCGCCTAATATTCCCTCGACCCCATCAATCATCACTTGGCGGTTATCCATGGCTTCATCGATGAGCCGTGAAGAAAGTGTCTCTCCCGCTTCTAGAGCTGCTGCGTAAATGAAAGGGAAAAAGGCAGTACCCAGCGGCTTCCTGCCTGCTTCGATAAAATCATACTGCGAGTGGGAGAAGTCTCGTCCACCGATATAAGCTATGACCTCGCCAGTGTTGTTGTCAACCATTAGAGCTGCACCTTGTAGATACTTCGGTCGGCTAGTTGCAGTGCGCTCATACTCTGAGTATCGCGGGTGATTATAGCTCTCATTTGTTTCAGCTAGGTCTAGCTGCTCCTTCAACTTTCTCTCTAAAGCTCGCTGAATATCTCGATCAATCGAGGTGAACACGCGTAGATCTCCTTTAGCCAAAGCGTCTGCTGAGACATGGTCTTTCACAGTGGCAGCAATACGGTCATAGATGTGTGTGGTATTGCGCTGAATTGGGTTTGGGTTCGTCTCCACCGGCAAGGCCTGCAGTCGATCACGTTCGAATAAAGTAATCCTTCCCTCTAGCGCCATACGATTGAGCACGTGATCACGAGCTTTCTTGTTGTTTTTCTTACTTCTCAGTGGCGAGAAAACTGATGGGTTCTTAATACACCCTACTAGAGATGCGCATTCCTGAGTATCCAAGTCCTTTGCTTCCTTACCAAAATAGCCTAATGAAGCGGAGCGGACACCAAAATAACCACTACCAAATGCTACGCGGTTCAAATAGAACTCGAGAATTTTCTGTTTGGTATAATGCTTCTCGATTCGCTGAGCCAAGTATATTTCAACGAGCTTTCTTTCGTAGTTACTCTCACCTCGTTTCAGAGCTTCCGCTTTTAGGTCGTATGCATTCCGAGCCAACTGCATAGTCAAACTACTAGCTCCCGAGTCTTCATCACCTGACTTAAAGTTCAAATACGCAGCACGGCCAATTCCAATAAAGTCGACACCGTTGTGGTC
Organism: Rubritalea sp.; assembly: GCF_039830215.1. NCBI lineage: Bacteria > Pseudomonadati > Verrucomicrobiota > Verrucomicrobiia > Verrucomicrobiales > Rubritaleaceae > Rubritalea > Rubritalea sp. The sequence continues at coordinate 3,944 of NZ_JBDOPO010000176.1, forward strand.
AAAAAAGCGCTTATCCTCACCAGAAATTAAAGCATCGATCATTTTTTGAGGAATTTCCTCGATCGGGATTGGGCTGCGGTTTTCCACAAATAGACGGCCGATCTCACGTTCTTCACGATCGTAGATCAAGCTAGGAAGTTCGATAACATTGACCAAAGCCATATCATATTCCTTTGCTCGCTCCCTGTATGGTTCAGACACAATCCGGTAGCTAATAAAGGCCCCCACCATTCCAAGTATAGCCACAAACACCAGTGCTAGAAACCACTTCCTTAGGAAGATTGCCTTCTTGCGGACTTTTCTGCGTGAGTTAAACTTCTTACGAATCATGATGAGGAACAATACGCCAGCCGCTTTGGAAACTGACTATAAAGATACTTACCCTGTTGATAAGAATACTGCAACCCCCAGCTTTTTAGTTTCTCACCTAGAAAAGGAAATTTCAGCCTCTGGACCGCTGCCCTTCGACAAATGGATGAGCGAATGCCTATACCACCCAGAGTGGGGGTATTACAGCAAGGGCGACACTATAGTTGGTCGAGACGGCGACTTTTTCACTTCGGTCAGTGTTGGCAAGTGCTTTGGAATGCTACTTGGCTATCGCATTGCCGATTACGTTAAAACTAACCACATCGAAGGGCAACTCGACCTCATTGAACTCGGAGCTAACACCGGCCAACTAGCATGCGATATATTAGACTGTCTTCACTCCAACTTCCCCCAACTGTACAGCAATGTACGATACACTATCTGCGAACCATTTAAGATCATGCAAAAAAAGCAGATCGCCATTCTGAAAAATCATCATGCAATCGTAGATTTTCACTCAACACTAAACTGCATCAAACAAGCCAAGAAACATGGTATCATTCTAAGCAACGAACTCATCGACGCCTTTCCTGTAAAACTCATAAGTAAAAAGGACCAGCAGTGGAACGAGCTACACGTCGGCCATGACAAGGAAGGCTTCCATTTTCAAACCGCGTCTATCCGATCTCCCCAGCTTTTAGAATTTAGCGAAGCCCTTCCACCACTTCCCGATGACTACACCACTGAGTTTCGAACTGGGCTTAGAGCATTCGCCCAGTCATGTGCTTCAGTTCTCGAACAAGGCATGATACTTACCATCGATTACGGCCACGTTCACAGTGACTATTACGCAGAAAGAAGAACCTCGGGCACCCTCAGGACATTTTACAATCAGACGGCCGATGAAAATCCATTGATTAATGCTGGTGAGCAAGACATCACAGCTCATGTCGACTTCACACAACTAGCACAGACATATCAATCGGCTGGGTTTGAACCACACTATTTCGACACCCAAGCACGCTTCCTTATTCTCCTAGCCAATCCTTGGTTCAAAAATATCGAAGAAAGCCAACAGGCTCCTCCCACTAAACTGATCCGTCAATTTCAGACCCTCACTCACCCAAGCATGATGGGCCACCAGTTTTCCGTTCTGGAATGCAGCCTAAACCGTACTCCTGACCATAAAGTCCTCTCTAAACTCGAAGTTCGATAGAATACAGTCATCTATTTTGAAACACTGTAACCGACTTGGACTATATAGCTATAGTCCTCTTACATCAACTATATGAAAGACGATTCACCTATTTCCTTACCTCCATCCTTGGAGCTGTCTTGATTAGCTCCATCATGCCTACCGCTGCTCCTACTATTGCTATCTACGACATTGAAACTCTGTCAGTGAAGCAGGCGTCGCACCCGGTCGCCTATCAGGTCTACTGAATACTGGAAACCCATCCCGCCGACTAACACTCTTCGACTTCATTAAGAGTTTAGATAGCGCAGCCCTCTTGGGTAGAGCCCCGACCACATGACTCTCATATAACCATTGGCAATAGCATACTCACCGGCCTCTAGGGGGAAACTATGTATTTCAAAAGACTACCTGATAAAGTGAGGGTTAAGGTCGGCCCATTCATATTGGCGGCTTCAAATTCGCTGATTAAACATTTTACCGAAACAGCCCAAGCGAATATGCCGCCAAACAACATGACATCTTGCTCTACTCGCTATTTAATCAGATCATTAGCAGAATGGCAGTAGGCCGCGGCATTTCTTAAGACAAGCTAAGAGATATATAGAGAGAGAGATCATTGACCTTGGCCTCATCAGGCCACAATAAGCCCTCGATTTCAAACTAGTCGACTACCTCGACTGCCGTACAGATTTCATCGCTAGGATTCGCGCTCACTATAGTAAGGAGATCAAATTCTAACGCTCCTACAAACGACCAGATCTAAGTGGCTCTGAAATCGAAGGCGATTTTGACCGGATGAAGGTCGTGATCACCTCCAGAGAAGAAGATAATTTCAGATCTCCTTATCCTGCAGTCATTGCAATAGAAGGTAATATCTCCGGCGAATCAATCGCACCCTTGCGTTAGGAGCCCCTTAAGGCTTCTCGTAACAAAAAATGTAAATCTCTCGTTCTCCGTGTGAAATCACATGGGGGATCAGCCCTAGCTAGCGATGCACTGTGGGAAGCAACCGACTAATGTAAAACCATTTATCGTTTCCATGAGAGCTTTTTCAGCCAGCGTTGTCTGAATACTCTATGCATACGCGGTAGCCAAGCACCGCATCGTTGACGCACGTGGAGCAAGCCTCAGAGGTGAAATCGGAAGGCTTACAGGAGGACGTGTCTACTCAGGTCTCAATCCCCTCGCGATAGGCCAAGTAGAAGGAATGGGTAGCTTTAACCAAACCATCAAATACGCAGCAGCTCAAACAAAACTTGCAAAGAAAGCCAAGGTCCTGCTTCTTACTTAATCAAAAAGCTACATCGAAGGAATGTTTGCTCAACCGAAACATGATAAACACGAGTTTATCCAAGCTTACCACCCACACTCACCGGCTCTTCAGATACACTAAGAGTTACTCAACACAAAAAATCTTGGGTTATTAGGCAGAGATAAGCTGAAGCACATTTATTGTTTGCTCGATCACATCGAGGCCTACCACGATCAACGCGTGCTTCTCATTGCCCCAATTCTCAATATGCAATAGAGCCTCCTAACAAATAATACACAAAAAGGTGGGAGCACTCAACTCACAGCACTTTTTTGTTCCTGAAGCTACTGAAACACAGTTGAGCCTCTATGAAACCGAACGCATGTAGCCAGCGAGAAAGAAAAACCCGCTAGACCTTATCCCATAAGGTTAGCGGGTTATCGCAGAGAAATACCGGGAACAGGAATCGAACCTGCACGTCCTAAGACACCTGAACCTAAATCAGGCGCGTCTACCAATTCCGCCATCCCGGCCTTTGCTGGGCGAAACGTAACCAAAATTTCCGTTTGCGCAAACCATTTCTGTAAAAAAATAACCTGACAGAAATCCGTCAGGTTATTGATGTAATTAAAAAAGTTAAATCGGCATTTAGAGTGCGAGAAGCTTCTCTTTAAGTGACTCTTTAGTGACATTGGCTCCGACGATTTGATCCTTCACTTCTCCATCTTTGAAAAAGAGCAGAAACGGGATAGAGCGAACCCCATATTTAGCTGCTAGAGCTTGAGCATTGTCTACCTCTACCTTGCCGACTACTGCCGCATCGCCAAGCTCGGTAGCAAGCTCATCGATGATAGGTGAAATCATCTTACAAGGTCCACACCACTCAGCCCAAAAGTCTACGAGTACAGCTTTGCCTGAGTTAATTACTTCGGCTTCAAAATTTTCTTCAGTTAATACTAATGACATGGCGAGACTATGCCTCACCCCCAAAAAACGTCAATAGCCGTCAGCGCATTTTATGCGATCTGACGGCTAATAATAAGATGTTGAGTTGCTAATGATATCCTCAAGTCTCTCTATACTGAGGACTATCAACTACATGAACGAAACAGCAATTGAAATAACTGCTAGAACGATAAGTGATACTGGTAATGCCATATGAATTTATTTACTTTAGTGGTCAAAAATTAATTCAATGAAGAGAACACTGCTCCGTAAGAACCATCTTCATGTTCATCCACCCAGATACCAGCACGCTGGAACTGAGCGAACAGAAGGAATAAGGATAGCAAGAATGCTGCTACAGCGAGGATAGTTTCACCATTGCCTGCGCGTTCTGCGGAAGACTCCTCATCGACAACAGTCTGGATAGTTGCAGCTTGCTCACCTGGCGCAGCAACACTCGGCTGAGTGAGTTGCTGAGTCTGCTGAAGTTGCACAGTTGCTTTTGGTAGTGGCTGACTAGCCTTACCCAGTGGCTGACTAGCCTTACCCAGTGG
>NZ_JBDOPO010000209.1:0-1946 GCF_039830215.1 Rubritalea sp.
ACGCGAGAGCGTCTTTTCGTTACTACTGGTCTCAGCTAAAAGACATCTCTACAGATGGAGTAATTCGAGAGATTGTTCGGGAAGTCGGTTTGCCTGAGAATGAGTTTTTTGAGAGAATTCAAGAGCAGGCGCTGAAAAGAAAACTCCGAAGAAATACGGAAGAATTAGCAAAGCGCGGTGGCTTCGGTTCTCCTACGTTTTTTCTTGACGACGTGGATATGTTTTTTGGAAATGATCGTATTGATCTGCTCAAGCACAAACTAATGTTGAGCAGAAAAGGAGGTTGAGAGTGACTGGGGAACTCATAACAGTTGATGTGAGCGAAGGAGTTGCGGAAATCTTTTTAAACCGTGGCGATACTCACAATTCATTAAACTTAGAAATGTTTCACGCAATTGCTGATTGTGGCGAGGCATTAAAACATAACGCAGACATTAGAGTTGCTATCCTATCTGGGAAAGGGCCGAGCTTTTGCTCGGGATTGGATTTGAGTTTAACTAAGTCTCTTGCTGAAAAGGGGGTTGAAGGAAAAAAAATAATCGAAGAGCTATTACAGCATGATGACTCTATAGCTAATTTAGCGCAAAATGTCTGTTACGTTTGGCAAACTCTTCCTTTTCCCGTAGTTGCCGCGGTGCACGGAGTAGCTTTTGGAGGTGGGTTCCAAATTGCTATGGGTTGTGATATCCGAATTGCGAGCCGTGATGCCAAGTTTTCGATAATGGAATCGCGTTGGGGACTGATACCAGATATGGCTATTACTCAAACTATTCCTAATGTGTTAAGAAAAGACCAAGCTCTCGAACTCGCATTGACTGCGCGAATATTTGATAGTGTGGAGGCGGAACGAATTGGAGTGGTTACAAGCGTTGCTGAAGACGCTTTGGGCAGTGCCAGAGGACTTGCGGGAGTGATAGCAATGAAATCTCCTGATGCGGTGAGAGCATGTAAACGCTTATTTAATGAAGGCTGGAATTGTGGTCCTCGCGAAGGGTTCAAACTTGAGGCCCAACTGCAGCGCACACTCTTGGGCAGCGTCAATCAGAGAGAAGCAGCGTTAGCAGGTTTAGAGAAGCGTCCAGCGCAGTTTAAATAGTTAGTCGTTAGTCTCTTTGTACAAACTCAACTGTGTTACCGTCCGGGTCGTGAACCATGGCTATAGTAACTCCAGGCGCCAATTCGGTTTTTTCTAATTCAAACGGGACAGCATTGCTTTTACATACATCGCAAATTTTATCCAAGTTAGATACTTGAAGTGTGAGGTAACGGATTCCTAAAGACGAGGCCAAGCCAATAGTAGTTGCTGGTGGGATCTCTTTAGGATCTACGAGTTTTACGAAACTGTCACCGAACGCAAGCCGATGCATGGTTCCAATCCACAGTGGCATTTCTTGTACTTTTTCTAGCCCGAGAATATTGCAATAAAAATTCAAACTAGATGCAATATCTTTTACAACTATACCAACGTCGATCGCGTTTTTTCCGGCAATAATGGTCATCTATGGCTCCTTTAGATTTTAATTTTCTCTACGCGGCCTCACTAGAATTTGTCCATCGGCGCACCTCAGGCATCACCTCTTTAGCGACAAGCCGCATAGAATTTTCCGCATCAGCATAAGAAATGCCAGCGTGCCTGAATCCAAACATAAGATCGAATTCGCCCATGCCACTGTGCCAAGACTCGAGTTTTTCTAGCATCTGCTGAGGGGTTCCCCAGGCTTGTGCGTTCATGTAGCTTTCAGCTAAGCCTTCAAGGCCAATGTCTTGCAGCATGTCCACCGCTTCACCATATGCTTCATAGCCTTTTGCATTTTTGAAGTGCTCTCCAGCTAGCTCATAGTGATGCATTACGGTGACCAAATAGCCAGCAATATGTTTTCTGGCCAGCTCTGCCGCTTTGTCTTTGTTTTGATGACAGACTGAGAGTGTGGCCATGAGTGGAGGAG
>NZ_JBDOPO010000233.1:0-1943 GCF_039830215.1 Rubritalea sp.
TCCAGAGGTTGTCTGAATCAGTTCAGTTAAATGGCGGAGAGGGTGGGATTCGAACCCACGGTACCTTGCGGGACGCCGCATTTCGAGGATGATGTATCGTGTTCTCACTATCATCAAAATACCCTATTAATGTAGTATTTTTCCACTTCTATTAGCATTATCTAATATATTTTACTCTAATGTTTTACTCTAATTAATCCTTTATCTAATTGATTTACAGGTCCTTTTTACGATTAGCTATACATACACACCACTAACTATAACAAACGAGGTCTAAATCTCGTTCCTTACTCTTACAACGTATCTCAGCATTGCTCTCTAATCACTTCTATTACCCACAATCACAATAGTTAATACTGGCATCACATAACAACTGTTAATAGAGATTGTGTGATGACCCTACAAAAAATAGGAATAGATAAAACGGGTGGCATAGACCTACAGCAAGTAAATGAGTTATTCAGTATTATTGGCAGATTAGATAAGAAGAAAACAAGACGCTGGGAAGAGCCTAGTATTTCACAGAATGCGCAATACCATCCGCAATCTTTACCTAGCTCATATTCTGCTTACACTCATTCCAACTGGCAAACGAATGCTTTAAATTAGTCTCCTGGCAACACTGTCCACCTTCGCTTGGACCGCCCACTGGTCACTCACAATCTGATGATCTATAAATGCTAACGATTGGTTTTGAAAGTAAAAGATTACTGACTAGTTCGACAGGATTCGGAACATATAGTCGAACACTAATTAGAGATATTTATAAGTTTTACCCAGAGACACGCTGTGTATTGATTGCACACGACAGCTATAAAGTTCTTAAAAAACTGCCCACGTTTTCGTCATCAGAGGTCAGACAAGTCAGAGACTTAGATTCAATAAAAGTTGTGTACCCACCGAGCTCTCGGAATCTATATTGGAAACTCCTAGGTGCCAAGCGCACCCTCTACAGTCAGGGAATTGACATTTATCATGGACTTGCCCACCAAATTCCACGTTCAGTTCGTCAGAAACGTGTGCCAATAGTAGTTACTGTTCACGATCTAATCTATCGACACTATCCAGAATTTTCTCCGGACGACGATCATAAGCTTTATGAATCACAGCTAATCAATGCTTGCTCGATCAGTGACAAAATAATCGCTGTAAGTGAGAGCACAAAAAGGGATATTGTTAATATTTTCTCCATTTCTCCAAAGAAAATATCTGTAATTTACTCAGCGTGCGACTATAGATATCACAAAATTGCAACAGCCGAAACAATTCAACAAACAAAATCTAATTATGGATTACCGGAAAGGTATCTTCTATATGTTGGTTCAATGTCTGAGAGAAAAAACCTTTTATCGGTGGTTAAAGCCCTAAATATTATTCCTCGTGCCGATCGCTTACCACTAGTTGTGGTAGGAGCAAAAACTTCTTACAGCAATGTTATCGGTGAATACATAAAGAACAATGGCCTAGATAGCTGGATAATTTTCCCAAAACGAGTTGAAACTGAAGATCTGCCCGCAGTTTATCAAGCAGCAGACATTTTTCTTTATACATCTTTGTACGAGGGATTTGGGATGCCCATATTAGAAGCATTGACTAGTGGGATACCTGTAATCACATCAAATGTATCCGCGATGCCGGAAGCTGCGGGACCGGACTCCCGACTGATCGATCCCGAAAGCCCAGATGAGATCGCAAGTAGCATAATCGACATCTTATCGGACGATAGTTTGCGCCGTAAAATGGTAAAAAATGGCCACTCATACGCACAGAAATTCGACAACAAGATAATTACAGAACAGATGCTACAACTGTACCAATCAACAATCTTAAATCACACAAAATAGTCTCGTATACTCAATATGTAATTTGGCGGAGAGGGTGGGATTCGAACCCACGGTACCTTGCGGTACGCCGCATTTCGAGTGCGGTACATTCGACCGGAC